>JAEZFY010000169.1 GCA_023417265.1 Actinomycetes bacterium
GCTACGTTGGCCGCGATGGACGTCGCCCGCTCCCCCGGCGGACCCGACCCCGACGCGCTCACCGCCGACCTCGACGCCGACCAGCGCCGCGCCGTCACCACCGAGTCGCAGCTCGTCGCGGTGATCGCCGGAGCCGGGTCCGGGAAGACCCGCGTCCTCACGCGGCGCGTGGCGTGGCGGGTCGCGGCCGGCACGGCCGACGCCGCGCACACACTCGTGCTGACGTTCACGCGCGAGGCGACCGGCGAGCTGCGCCGCCGCCTGCCGCGGCTCGGGCTGCCGCCACGGCTCCCGTCGGGAACCTTCCACTCGGTGGCCCTGCAGCTCCTCAAGCAGCGCTGGGCCGACCGCGACCGGCGCCCGTTCGAACTCGTCCCCGACCGCACCAAGCTGCTCGCCCAGGCGGCTGGTGGGCGGCGTGCCCTCGACGACGGGATGCTCGCCGACGTCGACTGGGCCACGACCCGCGGCCTCACCGCGAGCGCGTTCACCCAAGCGGCCGGGCGCGGCGACTACCGGCCGCACCACGACACGACCGCGGTGGCGGCACTGCTCGACGCCTACGCGGCGGCCAAGCGCGAGCGTCGCCAGATCGACCTCGACGACGTGCTGGCGATGACCGCCGACGAGCTCGCCAGCGACGCCGCCTTCCGGGCCGCGACCCAGTGGCGCTACCGACACCTCCTCGTCGACGAGGCCCAGGACCTCAACCCGCTCCAGCATCGGCTCGTGGCGCTGCTCGCCGAGCCCGGCGACCTGTTCCTCGTCGGCGATCCGGCGCAGGCGATCTACGGCTTCAACGGCGCCGACCCGACGTTGCTGCTCGAGGTCGAGTCGCGCTTCCCCGGCGTCGAGGTGATCCGGCTGCCCACGAACCACCGCAGCACGCCCCAGGTGATCACCGCCGGAGCGCACGTGCTCGCTGGTGGCGCCGGGCTCGGCGAGCTCGCCGCGACGCTCACCACGCAACGGCCCGACGGTCCGCTGGTCCGCGTCGTCGAAGCCGACGACGAGGCCGCCGAGGCGGCGGTGATCGCCCAGCGCGTGGCTGCCGCCGACCCGAGCCACCTGCGCACCGGGCGGGTTGCGGTACTGGCGCGCACCCACGCGACACTCGCGCCGATCAGCGCTGCGCTGGCCGCCGCCGGGGTGCCGGTGCGCCGCGACGCCGACGGCCCCGACTCGCCACTTGCGGCGTGGCTGCGCCAGGCGTACCGACTGCGTTCGGCGGGGGCCCTGCGCGACTGGGGGCACGCCCAACTCGAGGCCGCCGCGGACGACGACGACGGGTCCGATTCGGCGCAGGCGCGGGTCGGGCGGGCGGTCCTCGACTTCGTGCTCGAGCAACCCACCGGTGACGGGGCCGCGTTGCGCGCGTGGGTGGCCGCCACCGATCCGTTCGGGGCCGACACCACGGGTGTCGAACTGCTGACCTTCCACGCCGCCAAGGGCCGCGAGTGGCACACCGTCGTGCTTGCCGGATGCGAAACGAGCCTCGTGCCGCACCGCTCGGCGCGCACCTTGCCGGCCCGCGCCGAGGAGGCCCGGCTGCTGTACGTCGCGATCACGCGGGCCACCGACGAGCTGACGATCACGTGGGCCGCGCGCCGCAACGGGTACCAGCGCAAACTGACCCCGTTCCTCGAGGGCTTCGCGAGCAGCACTCCTCCGCCGCTGCCACCGCCGCCCGAGCTGTTGCGCCAACGGTCGGACGAAGACCTGCTGCTCGACGATCTGCGCGGGTGGCGAGCCGCGGTTGCCCGCGGGGCCGACCTCTTGCCGGAGGCGGTGTGCAGCGATCGCACCCTGCACGTGATCGCGCGCGTCCGGCCGAACTCACCCGAGCAACTCGACGCCGTGACCGGTTTGGGCGGCATCACCTCGCGACGGTTGTGGCCGACGCTGCGCGAGCTCCTGTCGCTGGTGGACTGAGCCTCGGCGCGACAGCGACGCCGCTCGACGCGACGGCCGCCCGCTCAGGCGGCGAGGTCGACGAGGACCGGCGCGTGGTCGGAGGGCGACTTGCCCTTGCGGGCGTTGCGGTCGACGACGGCCCACTCGAGCCGATCGGCGACCGAGGCGGTGCCGAGCACGAGATCGATCCGCAAGCCGCGACCTTCGTGGAAGTCGCCGGCGCGGTAGTCCCACCACGAGTACACGCGGGCGTCGTCGGGATGACGCACGCGGAACAGGTCGGTGAGCCCCCAGTCGACGAGCGCTTGGAGGCGCTGCCGTTCGGGTTCGCTGACGTGCGTGGCGCCGACGAACTTGCGCGGGTCGTAGACGTCGGCGTCGGTGGGGGCGATGTTGAAGTCGCCGGTAACGATCAACGGATCGTCGGGCGCCGATACTGCGCCGAGGTGCGCGTGCAACCGGTCGAGCCAGCTCAGCTTGTACTCGTAGTGCGGGTCGTCGAGGGAGCGCCCGTTGGGCACGTAGCAACACACGACGCGTACGCCGCCGCAGGTGGCCGTCAGCACACGCGCGTCGGGGTCGGGGTCGATGCCGTCGGCAAAGTTGGCGACGACATCAGAGAGGCCGACCCGCGACAGGATCGCCACCCCGTTCCATTGCCCCTGCCCGAAGTGGGCAGATTCGTACCCGAGCGACTGGAACGCCAACGCCGGAAACGCGTCGTCGGCGAGTTTGGTCTCCTGGAGACAGACCACGTCGGGTCGGACTTCGGAGAGCCAGCCTTCGACGCGCTCGAGGCGCGCCCGCAGGGAGTTGACGTTCCAGGTCGCCAGGCGCACTGGATTACTTCTTCTTGGCAGCGGCCTTCTTCGCCGGAGCCTTCTTGGCCACGGCCTTCGCCGGAGCAGCCTTCTTGGCAGCCGCCTTCTTCGCCGGCGCAGCCTTCTTGGCGGGCGCGGCCTTCTTCGCCGGAGCGGCCTTCTTCGCCGGAGCGGCCTTCTTGGCGGGCGCAGCCTTCTTGGCCGGTGCCGCCTTCTTGGCGGGCGCAGCCTTCTTCGCCGGCGCAGCCTTCTTGGCCGGCGCAGCCTTCTTGGCGGGCGCAGCCTTCTTGGCCGGAGCGGCCTTCTTCGCTGGGGCCGCCTTCTTCGGCGCGGCCTTCTTGGCGGGCGCGGCTTTCTTCGCCGGCGCAGCCTTCTTGGCGGCCGCCTTCTTTGCCTGGGCCATTGTGGTGTCCTGCCTTTCGGTGGGCTGGGGTGCTGCGGCGGTCGCCGCGTTGGTTGTTACCGGAGAGGTTTGCACTTCGGTGGCGACAACCGGCGGATTTCCGTCGTTGCCCTCGCTTGCCCGACGCCGACGGCGCCCGCCACGACCGCCCTCGCGCGCCGCGTCACGTCCACTGTCGCGTGCCGCGTCGCGCTCGTTGGCCGCCGCGGCCGCGGCCGCGATCGACGCCCGCGCCTGGTCGGCGACGTGCGGCCGGGCGACGTCGATCGAGCGTCGCTCCGGCACGAAGCCGACGACGACGAACTCGTACGGGTCGCCGATCCGCAGCGCTTTGCGAGCGCTCGTCGGTGCCGGGTCGTCGATCCAACGCAGCGGAACGTAGACGAGGACCTCGTCGACGCGCGCGTACGCGCCGTGCGACGAGTAGTGGTCGACGACCGCTTCGACGGTGGTGCCGGCGGGCGCCTTCTCGACAAAGTCGAAGAACGGCCCGAGCTCGTTGACGAACGTGCTGGTGGGCGCCGGACCGCCGGCGGCGACGATCCGGGCGGCACGTTCGCGCAGCGCGTGCGGGGACGGCGGGGGCGGCTC
>JAEZFY010000261.1 GCA_023417265.1 Actinomycetes bacterium
GCCCGACACCGCGTCCTCGACGACGATCGCCCGGTCGGGCGTGACGCCGAGTAGTTCGGCGGCGCGCAGGAACATCTGCGGGTGCGGCTTGCCCGGAAGTGCCTCCTCGACCGCGGTCAGCCCGTCGACGACCACGGGGAAGCGCTCGGTGAGGTGCGCCGCGGCGAGCACCGCGCGGGCGTTGCGCGACGACGACACCACCGCCGCGGGGGTGCCGGCGGTGTCGAGCAGCGCGAGCACGGCCAGGCTGCCCGGGTAGGCGCCGATGCCGTCGCGGGTGAGCACCGAGTTGAACAGCTCGTTCTTGCGGTTGCCGAGCGCGCACACCGTGTGCTCGCCGGGCGGATCGGTGGGGTCGCCCCACGGCAGGCTCACCCCGCGGGCGGCCAGGAACGTCTGCACGCCGTCGTACCGCGGCCGTCCGTCGACGTAGGTGAGGTAGTCGGTCGACGTGAAACCCCACGGGGCGAACAGCTCGGCCCAGGCCCGTTCGTGGATCTCGGCGGTGGGCGTGAGCACGCCGTCGAGGTCGAACAGCACGGCGGCGTAGGCACCCCAGTCGACGGGGTCGGTGCCGCGCCGGGGGGCGCCCGAGGTCCGCTCGCTCACGCGTCGGACGCTAGCGACTCGGCCGCGCGCTTGAGAGCGCGATAGTCGAGCTTGCCGTTGACCTGACGATTGATCGAATCGACCCGGAACACCGCTTTGGGGGCCTTGTACCGGGCCAGCCGGCCCTTCACGTGGGCAACCAGCTCGGCGGCGTCGAACTCGACGCCGGGCCGCACCTCGACGAGCGCCGTGATCGCCTCACCGAAGCGCTCGTCGGGCAACCCGACCACCGCCGCGTCGAGCACCGCCGGGTGCACCTTGAGCGCCTCTTCGACCTCTTCCGGGTAGACCTTCTCGCCGCCGGTGTTGATGCACTGGCTGCCGCGGCCGTAGAGCTTGACGGTGCCGTCGCCGAGCACTTCGGCGTAGTCGCCCGGCATCGAGTAGCGGCCCCCGTCGATCGTGACGAACGTGTCGGCGGTCTTGACCGGGTCCTTGTAGTAGCCGATCGGGGTGTAGCCACGCAGGGCGACCTTGCCGACCTCGCCGCTGCCGGGCACGACGTCGCGCCAGCCGTCGGCGGTTTCGATCAGCACCCGCGACGAGGGGCTCAGCCGGAACTCGGCGGTGGCCGTGCCGCTACCGGGTGTGCCCTCGGTGAGCGATGCCGCGGTGGTGGTGCTGCTCGCCATCGAGAGCGCTTCGCTGGACCCGAGCGAGTCGACCATGATCAGCCGCGAGTTGTGGCGCAACAGGCCCGCTTTGGCCTCCGCCGAGAACATCACACCCGACGACAGAACGACCCGCAGCGAGCTGATGTCCCAGCGGCCCGGTTCGCCGTCGAGCGCCCGCAAGATCGGCTTGGCGAACGCGTCGCCGACGATCGCGATCGAGTTGATCCGCTCGCGGTCGATGGTGTCGAGCAGTTCGACGGGGTCGAAGTGGCGGCCTTCGAGGGTGGTGACCGAGCCGCCGATCATCAGGTTCGACAAGGCGTTGAACGTGCCCGTGCCGTGCATCAGCGGGGCAACCGGCAGGCTCCGCGGCGCCGGCTTGACGGCGGTCGCCGCGGCGACCCGCTCGGCGAGCAGGTCGAGGTCCTGCTCGTCCGGGTACGGGTTGCGGGTGGTGCTGTCGAGCGCGCCGAACACGTCGGCCTGGCGCCACATGACCCCCTTGGGCATGCCGGTGGTGCCGCCCGTGTAGAGCATGTACAGGTGGTCGCCGGAGCGGCCCCACGGCCCGCGGGTGCGGCCCGCCGCGGCCCCGCCGGCGGCGAGCGGTTCGTACGGCGTCGCCCACTCCGGGCATGGTGCCGAGCCGTCGTCGACCCACAGCCACACGCGCACCTGCGGCACGCGCTCGCGGATCGGTTCGATCGTGCTCGCGAACGTGCCGTGGAAGACGACCGCCGCGGCGTCGGCGTTGTCCCACAGGTACACGAGCTCGTCGGCCGCGTAGCGGTAGTTCGTGTTGACCGTCGCCAGCCCGGCCTTGAAGGCGGCGAACATGCTCTCCAGGTACTCGGGCGCGTTGTAGAGGTATTGGGCGACCTTGTCCTGCTCGTGCAAGCCGGCGGCCAGCAGGTGCGCGGCGATGCCGTCGGCGCGTTGGTCGAACTCCGCCCACGAGTACCACCGCGCTCCCTGCTGCTGGGCGAGTGCGCCGGGTGTGGTGTCGGCGATCGTCTCGAACACGTCCGCGAAGTTCCAGCCGTTCGTGCTCATGGCCGGCACGGTACCGCTCGGCGCGTGCCGGCCGCGAGGCGATCGGAGGGGGCTTCAGGCGGGCTGCGGCCGGAACAGCTCGAGGGTGGGGGAGCAGCTCGGCAGGTCGGACGCGACCGGCACGAGCCCGATCTCCCGGATGCCGGCAGCCGCGTACGCGGCCACCCGGCGGCGGATCGTGGCCTCGTCGCCCACCAGGGCGACCGCGTCGAGCAGCTCGCCTGGCATTCGGGCGAGCAGCTCCTTCGGATGCGCGCCCGAACGGGCGACCTCGACCAGCTCGCCGAAGCCCGCGTCGGCGAACATCTCGCCGTAGCCGGGGGCACCCAGGTAGCCGACGAAGCCGCGGGCGAGCCACTCGCGTTCTGCGTCGGTGGGGTCGACCGCGGCGCACAACCACACCGCCGTGTTCGGGTGCTGGGGCGCCAGGCGGCCGGCCGTGGCGGCGGTGACCATGTTGAGCACCATCCGGTCGGCGTGTTGTGCGGCGGCGACGGCGCGCGGCCCGAACGCGGCGACCGTCAGGGTCGGCGCCGGATCGGGAGGCTGGGTGAGCCGGAAGCCGTGGTGCCGGCCGCCGCCGAACAGCTCACGCAACGCGAGCACGCTGTGCTCGAGGCGTGCCGCCGACCCGATCCGGGTGGTGCCGTGCCATCGGGCGACGACCGGGCTCGACGTGCCGAGCGCGACGTGCACCGCCCGTCCCGCGGCGGCCACGGTTTGCGCGGCGAGCGCGATCTGCACCGGGCTGCGCACCGTGACGGGTAGCGGCCCGAGGACGAGCTCGATCTGGGCCGTGCGGGCGGCGATCGTGGCGGCCATCGTCGGCGAGTCGGCCTTGGCCATCTCGGGCACCCACAGCTGCGGATAGCCGAGCGCATCCGCCGCCACGGCGACGTCGAGGTCGGCGCCGACCGGACGGTCGAGCCACTGCCCGAGCACCACGCTGAATCGCATCGTCGGGACCCTACGCGGCGGCGTCCGGCGACGACGGGGCGGGGCCCGGCGGTGCGGGCCACTGCGGCCGGTAGCGTTGGTCCGCCATGTCTGGGACCCCCCGCTCCACCCGCGACGACCTCCGCAACCTCGCGATCGTCGCCCACGTCGACCACGGCAAGACCACGCTGGTCGATGCCCTCCTGCGCCAGTCGGGGGCCTTCGGCGCCCACCAGGAGATCGCCGAACGGGTCATGGACTCGAACGACCTCGAGCGCGAGAAGGGCATCACGATCCTCGCCAAGAACACGTCGGTCGTGTGGGACGGCGTCACGCTCAACATCGTCGACACACCGGGCCACGCCGACTTCGGCGGCGAGGTCGAGCGGGCGTTGACGATGGTGGACGGGATCGTGCTGCTTGTCGACGCAGCTGAGGGCCCGCTCCCGCAGACCCGCTTCGTGCTCCGCAAGGCGCTGGCCTACGACATGCCGGTGATCCTCGTGATCAACAAGGTCGACCGCCCCGACGCCCGGGTGGGCGAGGTCGTCGACGAGACCTACGAACTGTTCATGGACCTCGACGCCAAGGACCACCAGCTCGACTTCCCGATCGTGTACTGCTCGGGCCGCGACGGCTGGGCCACGACCGTCGATCACACTGCCGACGGCCATTGGCCCGGGGCTGACGGCTCGCTGACGCCGCTGCGCGACGTGGTCCTCGCCACCATCCCGGCGCCGACGTACACCGACGGCGCCCCACTCCAGGCGTGGGTCACCAACCTCGACGCCAACGCCTACCTCGGGCGGTTGGCGCTGTGCCGCATCGTCGAAGGCACGATCCGCAAGGGTCAGCAGGTGGCCTGGTGTCGCGTCGACGGCACGGTCGAGCGCGCCAAGGTCGTCGAGCTGTTCCTCACCGAAGCGCTCACGCGGGTCCCGGTCGAATCGGCCGGGCCGGGCGACCTCGTGGCCGTCGCCGGCATCGCCGAGATCACGATCGGTGAGACGCTCGCCGACCCCGAGCACCCGGTGCCGTTGCCGGCGATCACCGTCGACGAGCCGGCACTGTCGATGACGATCGGCATCAACACCAGCCCACTTGCCGGGCGCGACGGCTCGAAGCTGACCGCCCGGCTCGTCAAGAACCGGCTCGACGCCGAGCTGATCGGCAACGTGTCGCTACGCGTCAACCCCACCGACCGCCCCGACGCCTGGGAGGTCCAGGCCCGCGGTGAGCTGCAGTTGGCCGTGCTCGTCGAGACGATGCGCCGCGAGGGCTTCGAGCTCACCGTCGGCAAGCCCGAGGTCGTCACCAAGCTGATCGACGGCAAGCGCCACGAGCCCGTCGAGCGGGTGACGATCGACATCCCCGAAGAGCACATGGGTGCGGTCACGCAACTCGTCGCCGGGCGCAAGGGCCGGATGGAGAACATGACCAACCACGGCCTCGGCTGGGTACGCCTCGAATACCTCGTGCCGGCGCGCGGATTGATCGGCTTCCGTACCGAGTTCATGACCGAGACGCGCGGCACCGGTGTGATCAGCCACATCTTCGAGGGCTACGAGCCGTGGTTCGGCGACATCCGTGCCCGCGAGCGCGGCTCGCTCGTCGCCGACCGGCAAGGCCCCGCAACCACGTACGCGATGACCAACCTCCAGGACCGGGCGACGATGATGGTCGGCCCCGGGACCGAGGTGTACATGGGCATGATCGTCGGCGAGAACAGCCGCGCCGGCGACATGGACGTCAACATCTGCCGCGAGAAGAAGCTCACCAACATGCGCGCCTCGTCATCCGACGAGACGATCAAGTTGACCCCGCATCGCGTGCTCAGCCTCGAGCATGCGCTGGAGTTCATCGCCTCCGACGAGTGCGTCGAGGTGACCCCCAAGAACATCCGCCTCCGCAAGGTCCACCTCGACCCGCAAGATCGCCACCGCGCCAACAAGCAGCTCGCGTCGGCGAGCGCCTGACCGGGCCCGCGCCCGGCGCGGCTCACCCGTCCGAATCTTGCCGGCCAGCGTCGCCGATCAGTTCGGCCAGCAACTGGTCCTGCTCGCGGAACACCTGCACGGTGCGGTCGAGCGCGTCGGCGCCGGCCAGCAGGTCGGACGCGAGCACACCGCGGTTGTGGTCCCAGCTGTCGTCGAACGAACTGAGGGCGAGCCCGACCGCTGGGTCGCCCGACGCCGCCGCCCCATCACCGGCGAAGCGCTCGACGTCGGCGAGCTCGCTCCCGAGCGCACGTAACCGCCCGGCCAGTGCGACCATCGTGTCGGGGCTGATCTCGATGTGGGTGCCCATGCCCCGAGCGTGAAGCATCCTGCTGTCCGAGCCAACGGGGATCGATCCCTATTCCCCGGGGCGTCACGGGTCCGTACCGTCGGCGGCGTGGTACTCGACGCAGGCGGCGGTGGCGGTGGCGGCAGCGACGTCGACGTCGACGAGTGGGTGCCCGGCAAACCACCCGAGCTCACCGACATCGCACGTGACCTCACCGCGTTCGGCACCCAGGCAACGACGATCGCCACCGAGCTGAGCGCCGTCGTCGCCGCGCTGGCGGCGACCTCGTGGAACGGCGACATGGCCACCACCTACCAGGCCCGCTTGGCCGCCCTCCCCGAGCGCCTGACGGCGCTCGGTGACGCCTACGAGCTGGCCGGCACACGCGGCGACACACTCGCCGACCGGGCTCGCGACCTCCGCCGGGACGCGCGCACGGCGATCGACCGGCTGGTCGACGCCCGCGCCGCCGAATCGGCCGCCACCGCCGCGTACGATGCGGCTGCCGATCGGCTCCGCGACGAAGGGATCCTCACCGGAGGTCTCGATGCGATCATCGCCATGGGGCAAGCACAAGGCGACGTCGACGACGCCCAGGACGACATCAACGCCGCGCTCGACGACCTGCGCGTGATCGCCAAGGAGTACCACGACGCGTGCAGCGAGTGTGCCACGGGCGTCGATGCTGCCGAACCCGACGCGTTGCTCGACCGCGACTTCATGTCGATCGTGATCGAAGCCCGCACCGACGCCCAACTCGCCGGCCTGCTGGCCAACTGGAACACACCCTTCACGTCGGACCTCGACGATCCCGACCTCGACGGTGCCGGCGAGTACGAGGACCGCACCGGCGACCCGCTCTTCCCGAACGGGATGCCGCGACCGGAGGACGTCAATCAGGGAGATCTCGGGAACTGTTGGTTGCTCGCCGTGCTGGCCGGGATGGCCGCCCAGAACCCCGACGCCCTGAAGCAGATGATCCGCCAGAACGCCGACGGCACCTACACGGTCACCTTCGCCGACGGCGAGCGGGTCACCGTCGACGCCCAGGTGCGCGACAGCGGGGGTCACGCGCTCTGGGTGAGCATCATCGAGAAGGCCTACGCCAAGCGGGAAGGCGGCTACGCGGAGCTCGACGGCGGCGACCCCAACGATGCGATCGACGACCTGATCGGCGGCGGCACGAACAGCTTCGACCCCGACTCCACCCGGGACCTGTTCTTCGGCGACAACGTCTCACCCGGAGACGCCTACGACCGCATCGACGACGCCCTCGACGACGGGCGCGTCGTCACCGCCAGCGTGCGCGATTCGTTGGGGATCGACGGTGGGCACGCACTCACCGTCACCGACGTGTACTCGGCAGGCGGCGAGGAGTACGTCGTCGTCCGCAACCCGTGGGGCAGCCACGGCCAGATGGAGGACGCGATCAGGGATGCGGGCGGCACGATCCGGAGCAACGGCTACTTCGTGATGCCGATCGGCGCGTTCGCCGACCATTTCTACAAGGTCAGGATGCAGAAGTGAGGCGGCGACGCTGGCCGGCCGTGACGGTCGGTGTCGTCCTGCTCGCGGGTGCGTGCGACGATGCCGACGCGCGCAACCCTGACCCAGCCCACGAGGGAGGCACCGTGACCGACACCAGCAACGAGCGGGCGATCAACCTGGCCGAACCGCTCGAAGCGATCGTCGCCGACGCCGACGTGATCGTCCACGCCACCGTGTTGCGAGCCGAACCCGACGTCGCCGGTGACGCCGACCGTTTTGGGGCGCAGGACGCGGTCGTGCTCGTCGACGAGGTACTCAAGGGCGATCTCACACCGGGCGAGGTGAACGTGGCCAAGCCCGATTCGGCCTACTACCTGACGGCCCGGGCCGATGCCCCGGCGGCCGGCCGCCACCGCGGCCTCTTCGTCCTGCGCGCCGGCCCGGACGGGCTCAGCCTGTTCGGCTATCACGGCGTCCACGACGACGCCCACCGCCCCGAGTTCGACCGGCTGCTCGCCGGCTTGCCGGGCGACGTCGCCCCGCCCACCGACGCCGAGATCCTCGAGCTTGCCGCCCGCGCCGACGCGATCGTCGTCGGTGCGGCCGTCGCCAGCGGACCGGTCGACTTCCGCCGTGGTGCCACCGAATACACCGCCGCCGCCACCGTCGAGGTGCACGACGTGCTGCAGGGCGAACTCGCCGAAGCCGAACTGCCGGTCATTCGCGGCCGGGCCGTGTTCGCGATCGGCGCCCGATGGGGGTTTCCCACCGACCTGCCGACGATCGGGGTGTACTTCCTCGACACGACCGCCACACCGGCAGTGGTCCTCAACCCGGTCGACCCGTTCTTGTACCAGCCGCGAGCGGTCGCCCAGGTGCTCGCCCGGTAGCGCTGGCTTCATCGGCGAGCGGGACGCCGTTTAGGGTTGCGTCGTGAAACTTTCGATGACGATCAACTACTCGGGGGACTTCTTCAAGGACGTCGAGCAGGTGCAGGAGCTTGAAGCGGCCGGGCTCGACCTCGCCTGGATCGCCGAGGCGTACTCGTTCGACGCCGTCAGCCTGCTCGGCTACTTGGCCGCCAAGACCTCGCGGATCGAGATCGGGTCGGGCATCCTCAACGTCTTTTCGCGCACCGCGTCGTGTGTCGCCCAGACCGCGGCCGGGCTCGACATGGTGTCGGGTGGCCGCTTCGTGCTCGGCCTTGGTGCCTCGGGCCCGCAGGTGATCGAAGGCTTCCACGGCGTGCCGTACGAGAAGCCGATGCCGCGCATCCGCGACTACATCAACGTCTGCCGGATGGTGTGGAAGCGCGAGCGCGTCGAATACGACGGGTCGACGATCACGATCCCCCTGCCGCCCGAGCAGGGCACCGGGCTCGGCAAGCCGCTCAAGCTCATCAACCACCCCGTGCGCGAGTCGATCCCCATCTACTGGGCCTCGCTGATGGGCTTGTCGGTGCAGAACACGGCGCAGTACGCCGACGGATGGCTGCCGATCTTCTTCGACCCCGAGAAGTTCGGGCAGGTGTGGGGCGACGACCTCAAGATCGGTCTCGCCCAGCGCGATCCGGCGCTCGGCCCGCTCCAGATCTCCGCCGGCGGCATGGTCGCGATCGGCGAGGAGTTCACCGGCGAAGGGGCGACGCGGGTGCTCGACAAGGCCCGCCCGATGCTCGCCCTGTACGTCGGCGGGATGGGTGCTCGCGACAAGAACTTCTACAACACGATCGCCCAGAAGTACGGCTACGTCGACGAAGCGCGAGCGGTCCAGGACCTGTATCTCGACGGCAAGAAGGACGAAGCCGCAGCGGCGGTGCCGTCCGGCATGCTCACCGGCACGAACCTCGTCGGCCCGCCCGGGCTGATCAAGGAACGCCTGGCGGCGTACCGCGAGGCCGGGGTGACCCACCTCTCGATCACCCCGATCGGCGACCCCACCCGGACGGTCGAACAGCTGCGCGCCCTGATGTAACGGGAACCGTGCCCGCACGGGCGACGTCGGAACGGTATGCACGCTCGCCGTTTCGCTCTCGCTCTCGCTGCTGCCGCGCTCACGCTGACGGCATGCGGAGCCGACACGCCGTCAGTGGGCGGCCCGAGCTCTGCCGCCCCACGCCCGACCGAACCCGGGACAGGGGAACACCCCACCGACCCGCCCCCTGCGACCGACGGCGGGTGGCTCGGCGGTGCCCCGGCCTGGCACGCCCCGGAGGACGCCGGTGCCGGCCGCGAGCTCAGCGCCACCGCCACCGAAGCCCCGTCAGGCGACATGACCCTCACCGAAGCGCCGACCGCGGCGATGCCCGGCGACATCGCCCCACCCGGCGACATCGTCGCCCAGCCCGGACTGCGCGCCGGCAGCGTCGACGACAACGCCGACTTCACCGGCTACCTGGACTACCTCACCCGGATCGCCGACCTCGGCATCGCCCTCCGGCCGTTCGACCCCACGGGGCGGATCGTCGTGTCGGTGCGCGGCGCGGACGGGCGCCCCGTCGCCGGAGCCGAAGTGCACATCGCCCCCGACGACACCCCGAGTGCCGATTCGACTGCCGTCGTCCTGCGCACGACCGCCGACGGCACGGTGCGCTACCACCCGGCGCTGTACGGAGTGCCAGCGGCCTCCTACGAGGTTTGGATCGAGGGCGGGCCGGCGACCACGGCCGAACCCGACGGCACCGCCGAGCTCGTGCTCGACGGCCCCGGCGGACGCGCCGCCCCGGTCGCCGTCGACGTGTTGTTCCTGCTCGATGCGACCGGGTCGATGGGCGACGAGATCGACCGCCTGAAGACCCAGATCGACTCGGTGGCCGAGCGCGTCGCCGCGCTCGAAGGTGCCCCCGATGTGCGCTTCGGGATGACGCTGTACCGCGACGAGGGCGACGCGTTCGTCACCGCCACGCGGGACTTCACGAGCGACGTGCAGGCGTTCCGGGCCGACCTCGCCGATGTCGTCGCCGACGGTGGGGGCGACTACCCCGAGGCGCTCGAGGAGGGTCTCGCCGAGGCGTTGCTGGCTCCCGCCTGGCGCGACCCGGCGTCCACGCTGCAGCTGGTGTTCCTCGTGGCCGACGCCCCGCCGCAGGTCGGCCGCCAGCTCGACCACACCTACGCCGACTCGATCCGTGAGGCCGTCGGTCGCGGTCTCAAGATCTTCCCGGTGGCGTCCTCCGAGAGCGACGACCAGGCCGAGGCGGTGTTCCGTCAACTCGCCCAAGCCACCGGGGCCCGGTTCGTGTTCCTCACGTACGGCGCCGGCGGCGCGGCGACCGGCGGCAACACCGACATCACCTCCACCGACTACGAGGAGCTCGCCCTCGACGACCTCGTCGTACGGCTCGTGGCCGAGGAGCTCGCCGAGCTCACCGGGGATGCGTCGGTCGTGCCACCCGTGACCGCCCCGCCGCCGGTCACCACCAATCCGCCGGGGCAGTGAGCCTGGCCGGCGCGGCCTAGCCTGACCCGATGAGCGAGCCCGCCGGTCCGCCCCCCGACGCCGCCGAACGGGCGGGCATCGACGCCGAACGCCAGGCCTCGGTCGACGCGGCCCATCTCGACGCCGCTCAGCAGGAACGGCTCGACCGCCGCCAGGCCGCGATCGAAGCCGGCCGGCGCAAGGGCGGCGTCGCCGGCGCGGCGATGGCCGGGGCGATGATGGTGATGTCCGAGATCGTCGAGGGCCCCAAGAAGGACGACGCGCCGGTGGTGGTCGAGGCCAGCAGCGACCCGACCGACATCGATCGCGACGGCGTTGCGGTCGACCTGACCGATCTGACGGTGCAGGCGCCGGCGCTCGACCGGCTCGATCCGGTCATCGAACGCACCGGCACGCGGCGCCCGCCGATGGTCTGACCGCAGCTCGATACGGCGCCGGGCGCGCTACTCGACCGACGTCTCCTGGCGGGCGGAGGGTCGCGCGTTCACGGTGGCGTAGGGGCCGGGCCGCTTGAGCACGCGGCGATGCCAGCGCCGCGGCGATACGACGATCGCCCGCGGCTCGTCCTCGAACATCCACTTGGCGAAGTTGCGGCGCCCCCAGCCGCCCGACAACTCGACGATTCGGAGCGCACCGCTCGCACCGCGCGGGTGAGCGAGCACGCGGCCCAACCGGCGCGACATCCGGTGGTCGGCGAACAGGTTGCGGGCGACGGATCGCTCGTAGGTCGCGGCCACGTCGCCTCCGGCAAGCACCGCCTCGGCCGCCAACCGCCCGGTTTCGAGGGCTTGCCCGATGCCTTCACCGGTGAGCACGTCGGTGGCGGCCGCGGCATCACCGACGAAGAGCACCCGCCCCGCGGTCAGCGAAATCGAATCGACGCGGGCGGGAATCGGCCATGCGGTGTGGCGCCCTTCGAGCGTGAACCCGTCGCCAAGCGCGGCGACCACGTGCGGGCGGGCGAGCACGTCGCGCCACAACGCCCCCATGTCGCGCACCGAACGTGTGCCGTCGCGCAACACACCGAAGCCGATGTTGGCGCGTCCGCCCGGGAGCGGGAACGACCACGCGTAGCCGGGCAGCAGGTCGGCGTCGAACCACACGATCAGATCGCGTGCCGCCGGGCCGGTGACGTTGCTCACGTACTGCCGGAACGCATGCCACTCGCCCCGGTACTCGGGGATCGTCGCACCCGCGGCCTTGCGGACCGCGCTCCACATCCCGTCGGCGGCGATCACGTGCTCGGTACGCACCGACACGGTTCGGTTGCCGTCGCCGAACAGGACGGCGTCGTCGCTGAGCGAGGCGAAGCCCCAGCCCTCGTGCACGCTGGCACCCGCCGCCCGCGCCAGCTCGACCAATGCCGCGTCGAGCTCGCGGCGCGGGGCCGTGGCCGCGAACACCCCGTCGCCGACCAATGGCACACGCACCGACCGGCCGGTCGGCGAGCACAGCACCGCCGAGTCGACCGGGAACCATCCCGGCACCGTCGACGGATCGAAGCCGAGCGCCTCGAGCTCGCGCAGCGCGAGCGTGGTCAGGCCGTCTCCGCAGCATTTGTCGCGGGGAAACGTCGCCTTGTCGAACACGTGCACGTCGCGCCCCGCGCGGGCGAGCGTGATCGCTGCCGCGACGCCAGCGGGACCGGCCCCGACGACCACTGCGTCGCAGTTGTCGGGAAGCGGCGTCGTCACGGTTCGCAAGGCTAGGAGCGGGTCGTCCAAACTGGC
>JAEZFY010000325.1 GCA_023417265.1 Actinomycetes bacterium
GGGCCGGCCCCGCGGGCGCGACGCGGCGGATCGGCGAGCCGTGGTGGCAGCTCGGCTGGCGTGCCGTCGATGACGGGCGGTGACGTGTCGACCGCCAGCAGCGCGGCGCGCAGCTCGTTGCCGGTCTGCGGGCGGTGGTGCGGGTTGCGGGCCAGCGTGCGGTGGATCAGGTTGACGAGCCCGATCGGGAGGGTGGGCCGCAGGTGCCCGAGGTCGGTGGGGTCGCGCTGGAGCCGGGCGAGCGCCGTGTCGGCGTCGCTCTCGCCCAGGAACGGCACACGTCCGGCGAGGCACTCGTAGAGCACCAGCCCGAGCGCGTACAGGTCGGCACGCCCGTCGAGACGCTTGCCGCGGACCTGCTCGGGCGACAGGTACTTGGCGGTGCCCATCATGACGTTGTCGCTGGTGAGGTCGTCGTCGGCGGGATCGAGTCCCTTGGCGATGCCGAAGTCGGTCAGCAGCACGCGGCCGTCACTGGTGACCAAGATGTTGCCGGGCTTGACGTCGCGGTGCACGAACCCCGCCCGGTGCGCTTCGTGGAGCGCTCCGGCGATCGCCGCCCCGATGTGGATCGTGAGCTCGGGCCCGAGCCGCTTCTGCCCGTCGAGCAGGGTCCGCAGGCTCTTGCCGTCGACGAGTTGCATGACGACGGCCTGACGGCCCTCGTGCTCGCACACGTCGTGGACGGCGACGATGTTCGGGTGGCTGAGGCGGGCGACCGCGGTGGCCTCGCGCCGGAACCGCTCGGCGACGACGGGGTCGCCGGCGAGGTTCGACTTGAGCCACTTGACCGCGACGCGCCGGTCGAGCTCTTGATCGGTGGCCGACCAGACCTCGGCCATTCCACCGCGGCCGATCCTCCGATCGAGGAGGTAGCGGCCCCCGATCAGAACACCCGAGGGCGCGGGCGGTGGGGGCGCGGCCGATGTTGCCATGGTCGCCAGCTCACGCTACTTGGCGGGCTGCCGCGGTTCCGGGCAATCCGTTACGCGACGTGGAAGGCGACGCCGATCGTGCCCCGGCCGGCGTGCGTGCCGACGACCGGTCCGATCTCGCCGACGACGATCTCGCCGGGGTAGTGCGGGCGCAACATGGCGACGAACTCGTCGACATCGCTGCAGTCGGCCTGTAGCACGGCGAGGTGGGTGATCCGCGACGGGTCGCCGGCGGTGAACTCGGCGACCTTGTCGGCGAGGAACTTGAGCGCCTTCGAGCGCGTGCGCTGCTTGCCGTACTCCTCGACCTTGCCGTCGACGACCTGGATGATCGGCTTGATCGCCAGGGCGGTGGCGAGCATCGCTTTGGCGCCGCCGATCCGGCCGCCCTTCTTGAGGTTCTCGATCGTGTCGAGCGCACCGAACACGCGGGTGCGGTCGGCGAGGTCGGTGGCGAGCGCGGCGATCGCGTCGACATCGGCGCCGGCCTCCGCAGCTTCGGCTGCGGCGAGCACGATCGTGCCGAGCCCGAGCGTGCAGCTGCGACTGTCGATGACTCGGATCGGCACGTCGTTGCCGCCCTCGGTGAACGCCCGCGCGGCCAGTTCGGCGGATTGGATCGTGGCCGACATCGCACCCGACAGGTTGATGACGACGATGCCGGTGGCGCCCTCGTCGACGAGCCGGCGATAGGTCTGCTCGAACGCGCCGGGGGCCGGGGCGGCGGTTGCAGGCAGCGTCGACGACTGGGCGCAGCGCGCCCAGAACTCGGCGTTGGACAACTCCTCGCGGTCGAGCAACTCCTCGTCGCCGAAGCGGATCGAGAGCGGAACCACGCTGATGCCGTACTTGGCGACGAGCGCCTCGGGCAGATCGCAGGCGGAGTCGGTGACGAGGCGGATCGTGCTCACGGGTCAGTGACGCTATCCCGCTCGCCGCCGCGGTCGCCGTCGGAGCCCGCCGGGGCAACGTCGGTGCTGGCGCCCACACCGTCGTCGCTGGTGGTCTCAGGACCGGCGTGAGTGGTGGTGCCGTCCTCGGCCCGCGTCTCGTCGATCCGGGTCTCGTCGTTGCGGGTGTCGTCGTTGCGGGTGTCGTCGGGTGCGTCGCTCGCCGCGCGCCCGGCGGTCGTGCCGTTGCCGGCCAAGGGGTGCCGTTCGAGCGAGTCGGCCACCAGCGCGGCTCGGCGCTGGCGACGGCCGCGGCGGTAGTGGGCGAACCACCACGACGCCAGCACGAGCAGTGCCCCGCCGCTGACGACGTAGCCGATGCCGGTGAGGGCATTGACCCGGGCGCGCAGCTCGACCGGCCCACCGAGTGGGTTGCCGGCCGGGGTGAACAGCTCGGCCTGCACCGTGAACTCGCCGTTCGAGCGGGCCTGGACCGGCACCGGGATTTCGTTGATCTGCCCCGGCAGCAACGTGACCTCGAGGTCCTCGCCGGCCACCAGCTTCTCGGCCGTGAGGCGGATCCGAACAGTGAGCGGCACCGGCCCGGCGTTGCCGATCCGCAGCGGCACCTCGGCGGTCTTCGAGGTCAGCGTGAACCCGTACGACTCGGGAGCCCCGACCCAGCTGCGAATGTCGGCGATGTCGGCCTCGACCTCGTCGAGGGTGGCGCTCGCGTCGGTGTCGGTGAGGCCCGTCGACACGGCCACGTCGAGCGCGGTCGCCCAGTCGCCGATGTGCGCATCGCCGGCGGGCAGCATCGAGGCCGCGTCGGCGGTCTGCAGCTCGAGCGCCCGGACGCGGGCGACGCGAGCATCGAGCACCACCGGTGGGCGCGCGTCGAGCCCGATCGTCAACGGCGCACCGTCGATGAAGATCTTGTTGACCTGATCGCTCAACTCCGAGGCACGCACGAACTGCACATCGGGGTGATCGGCGGTGAGCGCGGCGAGGGCGCCGAGGATGTCGGCGTCGGGCACCCGGAAGTCGGGGGCCGCGAGCACGAACCCGCGCAGCGACGGGAGCAGCTGGTGGCGCAGCCCTCCCAGGCTGGCGAGCAGGCGGACCGCATCGGCGACGGGCGTGTCGGTGGCCTGCCGGTTGGCGTCGAGCAGATCCATGACCGGGTCGACCACGGCAACGTCGATGCGCTCCGGGTCGGTGTCGCTCTCGGACGGCACGCCCGAGTCGCTGGCCTCGGAGAGGTCGGCGTCGAGCAGCAGCGACGTGTCGGTGAACGCGCCGAAGCTGCCGGGCAGTTGCTCGTACCGTTCGTACGGCACGATCAGCGTGGCAACGCCCTGGTCGCCGAGCAGGCGCGCACCGCCGGCCGTGATCGGCTGGTCGACGAGCCACACCCGGTCGGTTGGCGTGACGCCGGGAAGCAGCGCCGTGAGCCGGCCGGTGC
>JAEZFY010000330.1 GCA_023417265.1 Actinomycetes bacterium
CGCGGTCGGCACCGCGCGGTACGGCGTCGCCCCGGTGGCCGACACCGCGGCCGCGTTCGACCCGGCGGTGCTCGGCGAACTCGGCGACGGCGACGCGGTACTCGTCAAGGCCAGCAACAGCGCCGGCCTGTGGGTGATCGCCGAGCGGCTCCGCGGCATCTGAGCCCGCCGCCCGGGAGCTCTGAGGCAGGACAGGTGGGGGAAGAGGCCAGTTGTCCTGCCACAGAATCCGGGTTGGAACTCTGTGGCAGGACAGGTGGAGGAAACGGCCAGTTGTCCTGCCGCAGCGTCGCTGGGCCCGCCGGGGGTGGCGGGGTTCAGAACAGTCGCGCCGGGTTGACGGGAACGAACCGTTCGCCGCCCCGGTGCTCGGGTAGGAAGTCGTCGCGGCCGAGCCGGCGCAGGTCGAACACGTGGGCGATCACGAGCGCGAACACGGCGCCGCCGAGCAACACCGGGCGGGCACCGAAGCGGTCCATCAACGGCCCTCCGATCAGGTTGCCGATCGGAACCGAGCCGCCGAACGCCATGAACCACAACGGCATCACGGTCGCCCGCTCGGTATCGGCCAAATTCTGCTGGAGGATCGAGGCCAGCGCGGTGGCGATCGAGAAGTAGGCGAAGCCGAGCATGACGGCCACGGGGAAGGCGATCGTGACATCCGACAAGAGCGCGAACGCGGCGAGCAGCACGGAGAACGCCGCCAGGGACGCGCGGACCACGCGGCGCTTGTCGTGCCCGGCCATCCACGTGCCGACCGCGATCGCGCCGAGAAACGCGCCCAGCCCCCACACGATGTAGAGCGCCTTGTAGGTGCCGCTGGTGGAACTGACCCCGAAGTTGAGACGGGCCACGGACGGAAACAGGCCGATGTACGGAAGGCAGACGATCGAGAACAGCGACATCGCCACCAGGCTGCGCCACACCACGCCACGGCTGCGGGCGGTGGCCACCCCGGTGCTCAGGCCGCGCAGACCGCGCGGCACGTTCGAGTCGCGGGCGGGCTGGGGGAGGGCGATGAACAGGAGCGGGATGATGAAGAACAAGTAGGTCACCGAGTTGGCGAGGAACAGCACCGGCAGGCTCATGCCGGTCGCCGCCAGCAGGGCCGCCAACGCCGGGCCGGCGATCCGGCTCCCGTTGATCTGCGCCGAGTTGAGGCTGACTGCCCCGGGCAGGTCGGCCCGGGCGACCATCATCGGGAAGCTCGCCGAGAACGCCGGCGCCTGGACCGCGCTGGCGACACCGACGCCGAGCTGTACGGCGAACAGCGACCAGATCGGCGCGTCGGCACCGGCCAACAGGCCGAGCGCGACCGAGAGCACGAGCATCACCGCCTGCATGGCGATGACGAGCCGGGTGCGGTTGACCCGATCCGCCAGCGCCCCCGCGGGAATCGACAACAGCAGTGCCGGGCCGAGCTGGGCGAAGTACAGCGCCCCGACCAGGCCCGCCGAGTGGGTGCGGTCGTCGATGTAGGTGGGGAGGATGAAGTTCTGCATCCACGTGCCGACGTTCGACAGCGACGAGGCGATGAACAGGATGCGGAAGTTGCGGTACGACAACGCCGCCCGGATCGTTCCCGGGCGATGGTGATGGGGGAGCGTGGGGGTGGCGACGGTCATGGCGGGCGCGGGGCTTGACCCGGCGGTCAAGTTACCGGCCGGGGCGTGCGGGTGGCCGGTCGATTTGGTTGGATGACGGGCGTGAGTGGCGACGACGAGCTCGTGGTGACCGCATCCGTGCGAGTGCCGCGGCGCGAGCTGGAAATCGGGTTCTCGCCGTCGGGTGGCCCCGGCGGCCAACACGCCAACCGCTCGGCGACCCGCGTCGAACTGCGCTTCGACGTCGCCCGCACGACGGCGCTCAGCGAGCACCAGCGCGAGCGCGTGATCGCCGCCCTCGGGCCGGAGGTGCGCATCGTCGCCGACGAGTCGCGCAGCCAGCTGCGCAACCGCAGTGCCGCCGAACAACGGCTCGTCGAACGGCTGCGCGACGCGCTGCGCGTCGACGTCCCGCGGCGCCCGACCCGCCCGACCCGGGGCTCGCAGCGCCGGCGCGTCGCCGCCAAGCAGCACCGCGGCGACGTCAAGCGCCAGCGCCGGCGGCCGAGCGCCGACGAGTGATGCGGACGTTCCTCGTCGCCGCCGCGTGCGCGATCCTGGTGGTCGGCGCCACGGCAACCGTGATCGGTGTCGTGCTGGCAATGGGCGACTCGGCGACGTCGATCTTCGAGCTCGAGGCCGGCGATTGCTTCGACCTTCCCGAATTCGGTGACGACGGCAGCCGTCCGGCCGAATGGCGCGAGGTCGACCGCGTGCGCTGCGCCGATCCGCACACGGTGGAGGTGCTCGTCGTCGGACAGCTCGACCCGCGCCAGGAACGCTCGCGCCCCGACGACGAAGCCTTGTTCGCCGAGGTCGCTGCGGCCTGCGCCGGTGAACGCGTCGCCGCCGACCGGCTGGGGTTCGGGCTCCTGCCGATCGTTCCCAACGCAGCCGTGTGGGAACCGCGCGGTGGCCCGTACCTGTGTGTGGCGATCCCGTACGGCGGCGATCCGCGCCCCGGCAGCATCGTCGCCCAGGTGGTCGCCGCGACGGGCGGCCGGTAGCATCGGCCGCTCCGGGCGATTAGCTCAGTTGGTTAGAGCACAGCCTTCACACGGCTGGGGTCGGGGGTTCGAGTCCCTTATCGCCCACTCGGAGCGGCCCGCTCGGTACGATCGGGCGGCGATGGCGAAGCTGTGCGAGCGTCCCGGGTGCTCCAATCCGGGGGAGGCCGCCTACGGCATGGTCGCCGAAGAGCTCCTGTTCTGGCTCGCCCCGATCGACCTCACGGTCGACCGCGCCGGCGTGCTCTGCCGCCGCCACGCCGACGCGATGGTGGTCCCCCGCGGCTGGACGCTCGACGACCGCCGCGACGGCGGCCCGCGGCTGTTC
>JAEZFY010000331.1 GCA_023417265.1 Actinomycetes bacterium
CCCCCCAGGCGTGGCGCGGCATGAAGGTCCTCGTCACTGGCGCTGGGGGGCAGCTCGGGGCTGACCTCGTCGCTGTGTGTCGCTCCTCGGGGGACGACGTCGTCGCGGCGGGGCGGGCTGAGCTTGATGTCGGCGACCCTCGCGCGGTTGCCGCGTTGGTTGACTCCGTTGCGCCCGAGGTGATCGTGAACTGTGCGGCTTGGACGGCGGTGGACGACTGTGAGGGCGATCCGGTGCGGGCCGAGCGTGACAATGCGCTCGCCGTGCGGTGGTTGCGCGAGGCGGCCGACTCGGTCGGGGCGCATCTCGTGCAGATCTCGACCGACTACGTGTTCTCGGGCGAGCTCGACCGGCCCTACCGCGAGGACGACGCCACCGACCCGCGGTCGGTGTACGGGCGCAGCAAGCTGGCCGGGGAACGCGAGGCCGGGCCGGCGGCCACGATCGTGCGCACGTCGTGGGTCTGCGGCGAGCACGGCGGCAACATGGTCAAGACCGTGCTGCGCCTGCTCGACGGGGGAGTGCCCCGGTTGGCGTTCGTCGCCGACCAGCGCGGCAACCCGACGTTCACCGCCGAGCTGGCGCCGCTCGTGCGCCGACTCGCGAACGAGCGCCGCCCGGGCGTGTTCCACGCCACCAACGCCGCCACCGGCGAGGACGGGCAACCCGGCATCAGCTGGTACGAGTTCGTGCGTGCGATCGTGACGGCGGCCGGCGGCGACCCCGGCATCGTCGACCCGATCCGCACCGCCGAGCTCGACCCGCCCCGGCCGGCCCCGCGTCCGGCCAACAGCGTGCTCGCCAACCGCGCCCTCGAGCAGGCCGGGATCGCCCCGCTCGGCGACTACCGGGCGCCGCTGGAAGCGCTCGTCGCCCGCCTGCGGGCCTGACACGCGGAACCGCCCGGAGCGGGTGCTCCGGGCGGTTCGCAGGACCCAATCGCGTTCACGTGGGTGGTGGTGGCGGCTGGGTCAACGCCACCACCACCCGGCTGGTCGGCCGAGACGTCAGTCGGTGAGGTTGAACGTCTGCAGGGCGCGGTTGGCGGCCTCGATGTCGGCGGTGGTGACGTACTGGAACTCCATCGTCACGAGCCGAGCCGAGCCGGGATCGACCGTCACGAGCATCACGTAGCCGGAGCCGGCATCCCCGCACTCGGTCCACTCGCCGAGCACACCGACGAAGCGGGCGTCGGAGTACTCCTGCGGGCCGGTGTAGCCGCCGCAGGCCTGGAGGAACTGGGTGGCGGCGAGCAGGTTGTACATCTCCTCGACGGTGTGCGTGTCCTCGGTGGGGAAGACCGTGATCTTCGTGCCGGGGGTGTCCCAGTTGTCGAGGAAGCGCTGGATGTCGGGCGACGCCCAGATGCTCGACTTGGCGCCGTCGGCCGAGCCGTCGTACACCCAGTTGGTCGGGATGTCGACGACGAGCTCGCCGGAGTTGTCGCTGACCGTGGTGTAGGAGTACGACTCGCTGGTCTCCTCGGCGGCGGCGCCGAACGTGGCGACGGTCTGGAGCGGGCGGTCGGGGTTGTTGATCTCGCCCTCGTAGACCGCCTGGTCGTCCCAGCTGAGCACCCGGATCGCCATCGGCGTGCCCTCACCGGCGGTGCGGATCACGTCGCAGTACTCCTCCATCGTGCCCTCGGTGGCCATCGGCAGCTCGTTGAGGTGGGTGATGATGTCGCCGGGCTTGAGGCCGACCTGCGAGGCCGGCGAGCCAGCCTTGACGGCGGCGACCCAGATGCCGGTGACGCCCGAAGCCTCGTCCCACACGGCCGAGCCGTTGATGCCGAGCGACTCGAAGTCACCTTCCATCAAGCGGTTGAGGACGACGTTCTCGGCGAGGTCGCCGGCGATCGCCAGCTTCTGCGTGGTGCCGGTGCCCGGGTTGTAGCTGGCGTAGTGCACGCCGAGCACCTGACCCTCGGCGTTCACGAGCGGGCCGCCCGAGTTGCCGGGCTGCGCCTCGGCGTCGTGCTGGATGACCCGGTCGATCGACGACCACGGCGTCTCGCCGTCGGCGTCGGCCTTGGCGACGATGCCGCGCACGAGGGTGTACTCCGGATCGCCGAGCGGGAAGCCGGCGACGTAGATCTCCTCGCCGACGCCGGGCTTCTCCGCGGCGAACTCGAGGTACGGGAGGTCGTCCTGGCTGAGCTTGATCAGCGCCAGGTCGTTGCACTCGGAAGCGCCGACGACCTGGGCGTTGTAGCTGTCGTCGAGCTCGCCGCCGATGTACACCTCGAGCGTCGCCGCGCCGGTGACGACGTGGTTGTTGGTGACCACGTAGCCGTCGGGGCTGATGATGAACCCGCTCCCGCTGCCGGCGCCGGTGTTGTAACCGATCTCGGGGTCACGGAACGTGCCGGTGGCGATGATCTGGACCACGGCCGGCTGGACCTCGGAGAAGCTGGCGATGCCGTTGGCGCTGCCCTCGGTGGTCGGCGGGGCGGTGTCGGCCACGGTGGTGGCCGGGGCGTCCGTGGTGGCCGGGGCCTCGGTGGTGGCCGGGGCGGCCACCGTGGTGGTCGGAGCGTCCGTTGCCGGGGAGGGCGGATTGGTGGTCGGGGACTTGGAATCGCCGCTTCCCCCGCACGCCGCTGCTGCGAGCGTGAGGCTGCCGACGACGACCCAGATTCGTCGTGTTGTCATGTCGACGAGTGTGGCTCACGGCAACCTGCGCCGCATCGTGGAAAACCACATGCACTGGACATTGAGACGCAAGTTTGACAATTCCCGGCGAAAGGAACGTCAAATCGACCGCGGAGCGTGGCGAGTTCGGCCCCGTCAGCGCCGAAGGTACGCTCCTCGCCGATGAGGGTCGCCTACACGCTCGAGCAGTGCTGGCACCCCGTCCCCGGCGGCACGGCGGTCGCCACGCTGGCCCTCGCCCGGGCGTTGCTCGCCACCGGCGCGGTCGACGTGCTCGGTGTCGCCGGGCGCCACCGCCACCCGCCGCGCGCCGAGTTCCAGCCGCCCGTCCCGGTACACCAACTGGCACTCGCCCGGCCGTGGCTGTACGAGACCTGGAACCGGTTCGAGTGGCCGCCCGTCGAGCGGGCGACGGGGCCGGTCGACGTGTGCCATTCGACGACCGCGATCCCGGCACCCACGCGTGCGGCGCACGTCGTGACGGTGCACGACGTCGCCTTCGTCCACACGCCGGAACGCTTCACGGCGCACGGAGTGCGCACGATGCGCGCCGGGCTCGAGCGCTGCCGCGCCGCCGACGTGGTGCTCTGCCCGAGCAGTGCCACCGCCGCCGACCTGGCCGAACTCGGGTTCGACCCCGAGTGGGTGCGGGTCGTGCCGTGGGGGGTCACGGTCGCCGTCGCCGGCGCCGACGCGATCAGCCGGGTGCGCGCCGCGTACACCTTGCCGGAGCGGTTCGTGCTGTTCGTCGGCACCGTCGAACCACGCAAGAACCTCGCCCGCCTCGCCGACGCGGTCGCCGCCGTCGAGCCCGGGCTGCCCCTGGTCGTCGCCGGCGCCGACGGATGGGGCGCGGCCGACGTCGAGGGTTCCCACGTGCGCTTCCTCGGGTTCGTGCCCGACGCCGACCTGGCCGCGTTGTACGGCGCGGCCGACGTGTTCGCCTATCCGAGCTTGCAGGAGGGCTTCGGGCTGCCGGTTGCCGAGGCGATGGCGGCGGGCGTGCCGGTGGTCACGAGCGCCGGCGGCGCAACCGCCGAGGTCGCCGGCGACGCCGCCGTGCTCGTCGACCCGCACTCGACCGAGTCGATCGCGGCTGGCATCCGAACCGCGCTTGCCGACCCCGAGCCGTGGCGCCAGCGTGGGCCGGCTCGGGCGGCCGGCCTGACGTGGGAGCGCGCCGCGGCGGCCACCGTCGACGCCTACCGGGCGGCCATCGCCCGACATGTCGAGCGGAGGCCGGCGTGACGCTCGCGATTGCCGTCAACTTGCTGTGGCTGGCGCCCGGCCGCGTCGGCGGATCCGAGCAGTACCTCGTGCGCCAGTTGGCGGGCCTCGACGACACGGAGCTCGACGTGACGTTGTACGTCCAGCCGGCGTTTCCTGCCGCGCACCCGGCCCTGGTGGCCCAGCACCGCGCAATCACCGCGCCGTTCGGCCGCGACTGGCGCCCGCTGCGAATCGCCGCCGAACACACCTGGCTCGGCCGCCGCGCGCGCCACGCCGCGG
>JAEZFY010000065.1 GCA_023417265.1 Actinomycetes bacterium
CCGCGGCGGTCACCGCCCACGGCACGTCGCGCCCCGACTGGATGATCGCCGGCGACCTGGCCGAGCGGCTCGGCCACCCGCTCGGATTCGCGTCGGCCGCCGACATCACCGCCGCGATCGCCGCCAACGTCGCCGGTTACGCCGGCGCGACCGCGGCCGCCGTGACCGGCGCGTCCGACGCCGACGAGGGCGTCCTCGCCGTGCGCACCGACATCGGCCGCGAGGCGCTGCCGGCCCCGATCGCTCCCGTCGCCGCGCCGAACAGCTACGACTACCGGCTCGTCGTCAGCCGCAAGCTCTACGACAAGGCGGTTGCCACCCAGATGTCGCCGGCCCTCGCCGACCTGCCGATCGGTGCCGGCGCGCACGTGCACCCCCTGGACCTCGCCAAGGTCGGCGTCGCCGAGGGCACCGAGGTCAACGTGATCAGCCCCAAGGGCTCGGTCGTGCTCGCCTTGGTCGCCGATCCGAGCGTGCCGCGCGGCGTGCTCTGGGCGCCGTTCAACCAGCCCGGTGGATCGGGCACGTCGGGCGACATCGGCGCGATCGTCGACGCCGGCGCCGCGGTCACCGACGTGCGTCTCGAGAGGCTCGCATGAACGCCGTGCTGGCCATCGACCCCTTGCTCAACGCCGGCGATTGGGGGCCCAAGGTGCTCGCCATCATCGCCGCCAAGGTCGTCGCTATCTTCGCGATCGGCCTGGTCGGCACGATGTTCATGGTGTGGTTCGAGCGCAAGGTCGTATCCGGCATGCACAACCGCATCGGCCCGAACAAGGCCGGCCCGTTCGGCATCCTGCAGACCCTCGCCGACGGCACGAAGCTGTTCATGAAAGAAGGCTTCGTCCCCGACAAGGCCGACCGCTTCGTGTTCCAACTGGCACCGTTCCTGGCGTTCCTGCCGGCCTTCCTGATCTGGTCGGTGATTCCACTCGGCGGCGACTTCAACGGCCACGACGGCACCGTCACGTGGTTCGGCGAGACCACCCGCGTGCAACTCGCCGACCCGCCGATCGGCATCCTCGTCGTGCTCGTGATGAGCTCGATCAGCGTCTACGGCATCATGCTCGCCGGATGGGCGTCGGGTTCGAAGTACCCGCTGCTCGGCTCGGTGCGGGCGTCGGCGCAGATGATCTCGTACGAGGCCGCGCTCGGGTTGAGCCTCGCCTCGGTGCTCCTGTTCAGCGGCTCGCTGTCGACCTCGAGCATCGTGGCCGGCCAGGGCGAGCTGCTCGACTGGAACATCGTCGCCACCGGGTTCGTACCGTTCGTGATCTTCCTGATCGCGATGACCGCCGAGCTCAATCGCCCACCGTTCGACCTCGTCGAGGCCGAGCAGGAACTGGTCGCCGGGTTCAACACCGAATACTCCTCGATCCAGTTCGCGCTGTTCTACCTCGCCGAGTTCATGGGCGTGATGACGATGTCGGGCGTGCTCGTCACGCTGTTCCTCGGCGGCCCGCAGCCGCTGCGGATCGGCGACGTCGACGTGTTCGGGTGGGCCGGCGCGTTCGGCGGCACGCTGTGGGTCATCGTCAAGGTGCTCGTGTTCTTGTACGTGTACGTGTGGCTGCGGGCCACGCTGCCACGGCTGCGCTACGACCAACTGATGGACTTCGGCTGGAAGCTGCTGATCCCGGTGTCGCTCGGCTGGTTCCTCGTGCTCGCCGCGCTCCAGGTCGGCCGCGACCGCGACTGGAACCTGGTCGCCGTGGTCGCCGGCTGCCTCGGCGTGCTGCTCGCCGCCTACCTGCTGCTCACCGCCGCGCTGTCCGTGGCCCGCAAGCAGCGCGACGCCCAAGGAGCGATGTACTGATGGGCTACTTGGAAGGCTTCGGCGTCACGATCCGCCAGCACCGGTTGTTCGGCGGCAAGCGCGTCACCACCGAGTACTCGGGTGGCCGCTACGCGCGCAAGCAGGGCCGCGACCACGACCCGTCGGTCGACGACGACGAGAAGATGCCGCGCGCCGAGCGCCTGCACGGCCGCCACGTCCTCAACCGCTACGAGGACGGGATGGAGAAGTGCATCGGCTGCGAGTTGTGCGCCGGCATCTGCCCGGCCAAGTGCATCTACGTCCGCGGCGCCGACAACGACCCCGAACAGCCGACGTCACCGGGCGAGCGCTACGGCTTCGTCTACGAGATCAACTACCTGCGCTGCATCCACTGCGACATGTGCGTCGAAGCGTGTCCCACCGAGGCGATCACCGAGTCGAAGCTGTTCGAGTTCAGCTTCACCAACCGCAAGGACGCGATCTACACCAAGTCCGAGCTCGTGGTCGACGACGCCGGCAAGCCGCAGCGGCTGCCCTGGGAAGACTGGCGCGACGGCGACGAGGAGCTCACCTCGGGTTGGATGCGGGCCACCTCGCCGTCGGGCGACGCCACGTTCCGCGGCCTCGTCGGCTGGAGCTCGGAGCTCGGTCACGGCACCCGCGCACCGGAAGAGGTCGATCCGTGAGCCCGGGAACCCCGGGGCTGACAGGGGGCTGCTGATGGAGCTCGTCGTGTTCGTGCTCGCCACGGCGATGGTGGTGGCCGGTGCGCTCGGGGTGGTGTTGCGTTCGCACCCGGTGCACGCCGCGCTGTCCTTGATCCTCACCCTGTTCGGCATCGCCGTGCACTTCGTGGCGATGGAGGCGCACTTCCTCGCCGCCGTGCAGATCATCGTCTACGCCGGGGCGATCGTCGTCCTGTTCCTGTTCGTGATCATGCTGCTCGGCGTCGACAAGGCCGAGAACCTGGCAATCGAGCCGATGCCGATCCAGCGTCCGCTGGCAGTGGTCGTCGGCGTCGGCGTGATCGGCTTGCTCGTCGCCACGGTGATCCGGGCTCGCGACACCATCAACGCCGGCACCGAGCTCGGCGCCGACGGCGATCAGAACATCCAGGCGATCGCCGCCGATCTGTTCGGCGACCAACTCTTCGCGCTCGAGTTCACGTCGGTGCTCCTCATCGTCGCCGTGGTCGGCACGACCCTGCTCACGCGCAAGTCGCGCCGACCCGACGCCGAGGCCGAGCTGTGACCCCGGTGCTCGCGGCGGTGGTGCCCACCACCGCCTATTACCTGATCCTCAGCGCGGTCCTGTTCGGCATCGGCGCCACCGGCCTGCTCGTGCGCCGCAACCCGCTGATCATGTTCATGTGCATCGAGCTGATGCTCAACGCCGTGAACCTCACGTTCGTCGCCTTCGCCACCCGGTTCGGCGACATCTCCGGGCAGACCGCGGTGTTCTTCGTGATGGTGGTCGCCGCCGCCGAAGTCGTGGTCGGGCTGGCGATCATCATCTCGATCCTGCGCCGCCGTCCCGGGGCGACGGCCGACGACCTGGCGGAACTGAAGGGATAGCCCGATGGTCGACCTGATCTGGCTCATCCCGGCGTTCCCGCTCGCCGGCTTCCTCGTGATCCTCCTGTTCGGCCGCCGCCTCGGCGAGCCCGGCTCGGGCTACCTCGCAGCGGCGATGGTGCTCGGCTCGTTCGTCGTCGCCGCCGGCGCGTTCTTCGACCTGCTGGCGATGGACGAGCACGACCGCGCCCACGTCGAGCAGCTGTTCGCGTGGGTTCCGGTCGGATCGTTGCGGATCGACATGGCGTTCCTCGCCGACCCGCTCTCGATCACGATGTGCCTGTTCGTCACGGGCATCGGCTTCCTGATCCACCTGTTCGCGATCGGCTACATGCACGGCGATCCGCGGTTCTCGAAGTTCTTCCTCTACCTGAACCTGTTCGTGCTCTCGATGACGCTGCTCGTGCTCGGCGAGAACCTGCTCGTCACGTTCCTCGGCTGGGAGGGCGTCGGCACGTGCTCGTACTTCCTGATCTCGTTCTGGCACGAGCGCGACTCGGCGGCCACGGCCGGCAAGAAGGCCTTCGTCACCAACCGGATCGGTGACTGGGGCTTCATGCTGGCGATGTTCCTCGGCTTCGCCCACGTCGGGTCGGTGAGCTACGCCGCCCTCAACGGGGCTGCCGAAGGTGGCGGCCTTTCCGAGCGCACCGCCACGCTGATCGCCCTGTTCCTGTTCGTCGGTGCGGTCGGCAAGTCGGCCCAGCTCCCGCTGTACCTGTGGCTGCCCGACGCGATGGAAGGCCCCACACCCGTCTCGGCGCTCATCCACGCGGCGACCATGGTCACCGCCGGCGTCTTCCTGATGACCCGGATGAACCCGATGCTGGCCGCTGCGGCACCTGAGGTGTCGACGGTGATCGCCTGGGTCGGGGCGATCACGGCGCTGTTCGCCGCCACGGTCGCACTCGCCCAGACCGACATCAAGAAGGTGCTCGCCTACTCGACCGTGTCGCAGCTCGGCTACATGTTCCTGGCCGTCGGCTCGGGGGCGTTCGTGGCGGCGATCTTCCACATGGTCACGCACGCCTTCTTCAAGGCCCTGATGTTCCTCGGTTCGGGTTCGGTCATCCACGGCATGCACCACGAACAGGACATGCGCAAGATGGGTGCGCTCCGCAAGGTGATGCCGATCACGGCCGTGACGTTCCTGATCGGGTGGCTGGCGATCGCTGGTGTGCCGCCGTTCGCCGGGTTCTGGTCGAAGGACGAGATCTTGCTGTTCACGCTCGCCGAGCGCGGCCCCGTGTTGTACGCGATCGGGTTGATCACGGCGGTGCTGACCGCGTTCTACATGACCCGCCAGATCATCATGGTGTTCTTCGGTGAGGCCCGCTGGACGAGCCACGCCAACGTCGACGAGGCCGCGCCCGAGCACGTCGAGTCCGACGAGCACCACGTGTCCACCGCGCACGGCGAGTTCAAGCCGCACGAGTCGCCGGCGATCATGCTGTTCCCGCTGGTCGTGCTGGCCGGGCTCTCGATCGTGGGCGGTGTGATCCAGTTGCCGTCGTTCGGGTTCATCCCCGACGAGTGGCAGCACAAGCTCGAGTCGTGGTTGCACCCGGTGGTCGCCGCCGGCGAAGCGCACATCGCCGAATCGTCGGCCTACGAGAACAAGGGCGTCCTGGCGATCCTCGCGATCGCCTGCGCCCTGATCGGCATCGCCGTCGCGATCGCGATCTACGTGCGCAAGATGGCCAAGCCGGTCGAACCGGAGATCCTCGCCAACGCTTGGTACTACGACCGCGGGGTCAGCGCCTTCATGGGTGGCCCGGGTCGCAAGGCGTTCGATGCGATCGCGTGGTTCGACCGCACGATCGTCGACGGCGCCGTCAACGGCGTCGCCAAGTTGGTGCGCACCAGCGCCACCGGCGTACGCACGGCGCAGACCGGCAACGTGCGTAGCTACGCCGGCATCGTCGGGGTTGGTGTCATCTTGCTGCTCGTGTGGTTCGTGATCGGCCGAGGGATGTTCTGATGCATGAGTCGGCCGTGAACTTCCCGATCCTGTCGATCCTGATCTTCCTGCCCGCCTCCGCCGCGCTCGCGGTCACGCTGCTGCCGCGGCGGCGCCCCGAGTTGATCAAGCTCGTCGCCGCGCTCGCCTCGGCCGCCACCGCCGCGATGTCGATCTGGCTGCTGGTCGAATTCGACAAGCACGACGCCGGATTCCAGTTCGTGTCCCAGCACCCGTGGATCGAGCGTTGGGGCATCGGTTGGCACCTCGGGGCCGACGGCATCTCGCTGTTCCTGATCGTGCTGACCGGCGTCTTGTTCCCGTTGGCGATCCTGGGCATCGACCCGCACTACGACCACCCTGGTCAGGACAAGCCGTACTTCGCCTGGCTGCTGCTGCTCGAGGCCGGGATGATGGGTTCGTTCCTGTCACTCGACCTGTTCTTGTTCTTCGTGTTCTTCGAGATCGTGCTCGTCCCGATGTACTTCCTGATCGGCGGGTGGGGCTACGAGGGCCGCGTGTACGCGGCCACCAAGTTCTTCCTGTACACGATGGTCGGCTCGGCGTTCATGCTCGTGGCGATCATGGCGACGGCCCTGATCGCATCCAGGAACGGCGTCGGCCACGTCACGTTCGACCTCGTCGAGATCGCCGAGCACGCCGACTTCGCGGCCTCCACCGGGCGCTGGTTGTTCTTCGGCTTCGCCGTGGCGTTCGCCGTCAAGGTGCCGATCTTCCCGCTGCACACGTGGCTGCCCGACGCCCACACCCAGGCGCCGACGGCCGGTTCGGTGGTGCTCGCCGGGGTGATGCTCAAGCTCGGCACCTACGGCCTGTTGCGCTTCGGGGTGTTCCTGTTCCCGGAGGCCGCGTGGTGGAGCCGCTACCTGTGGCTCGGGCTGGCGGTGATCGGCATCATCTACGGGGCGATCGCAGCGACGATGCAGAAGGATCTCAAGCGGCTCGTCGCCTACTCGTCGGTCGCCCACCTCGGTTTCATCGTGCTCGGCACGTTCGCGTTCACGAGCCAGGCGCTGAGCGGGTCGGTGATGCAGATGATCAACCACGGTCTGTCCACCGGCGCCCTGTTCCTCCTCGTCGGCATGATCTACGAGCGCCGCCACACGCGCCAGATCGCCGAACTCAAGGGCATCCAGTCGGTTGCGCCGATCTTCGCCGCCGCGTTCATGGTGGTGATGCTCAGCTCGATCGGGGTGCCCGGTCTCAACGGGTTCATCGGCGAGTACCTGATCCTCACCGGAACGTTCCTCGCCGAGCCGTGGTATGCCGGCATCGCCGCGACGGGCGTGATCCTCGCCGCCCTGTACCTCCTCTGGGCCTACCAGCGGGTGTTCCACGGCCAGCCCGACGACGCCAACCGCGGGTTCCCGGAGCTCAAGCTGCGTGAGGCTGCGGTGCTGCTGCCGATCATCGGTGTGATCGTGTTCACCGGTGTGTATCCGAAGCCGATGCTCGAACGGATCGAGCCGTCGGTCGACGCCCTGATCGAGCACGTCGAAGCCAAGGCCGGTGTCACCGTCGCCACACCTGACGTCGTCGAGTCGGAACCCACCGTCGAGGAGGAGCACCCGTGACCCCCGACGTCGAGTTCTGGCACCTCTCGCCGATCATCGCGCTCGCCGCGGGGGCCCTGTTCCTGCTCGTGGTCGGCGCCTTGACCCCGCCTTGGCCGCGCGGCCTGTACGCGCTGGCGACGGTGGTCACCACGCTGACGGCGGCCACGCTGGCGGTCTTCCAGTGGGACGCGATCGGCGACGACGACCCAGCCACGCTCGTCGCCGGGGCGCTCGCCTTCGACCGCTTGGCGCAGTTCCTCACGATCACGATCTGTGCGGCGACGTTGCTCGTCGCCCTGATCACCGCCGACGAACTGCACCAATCCGGCAAGGACGCACCGGAGGTGTACGCGCTGCTGCTCGTGGCGGCCACCGGTGGCGTCGTGATGGCGGCCGCCAACGACCTGATCGTGCTGTTCCTCGGTCTCGAGACGCTCTCACTGGCGTTCTACGTGCTCGCCGCGTCCGACCGCGAACGCCGGGCCAGCAACGAGGCCGGCCTCAAGTACTTCGTGCTCGGCGGGTTCGCCTCGGCGTTCCTCCTGTACGGCATCGCCCTCGTGTACGGCGGCACGCGCTCCACCAACATCAGCGAAATCGTCGCCACCTTCCAGACCGAGTTCGTGCTCGACGGCAAGGACACGCTCGTGCTCGCCGGTGTGGCGATGCTGATCGTCGGCCTCGGCTTCAAGGTCGCTGCCGTGCCGTTCCACGTGTGGACGCCCGACGTCTATCAGGGCGCCCCCACCAACGTCACTGCGTTCATGGCCTCGGTCGGTAAGGCCGCCGCGTTCGCGGCGATGCTGCGTGTGCTCGTCGTCGCCCTGCCGTTCCAGCGCGACGACTGGCGCCCCGCGATCTGGGTGCTGGCGCTGCTGTCGCTGGCGATCGGCGCCGTGCTGGCGGTCGTCCAAACCGACGTCAAGCGGATGCTCGCCTACTCCTCGATCAACCACGCCGGCTTCATCCTCGTCGGCATCGAGGCCGCCGGACATCGCGCCGGCGAGTACGGCGCGCTCGGCGCAGGCATGCCGGCGGTCGCCACGTACGTCGCCTTGTACGCGGTGCTGACGATCGGCTCGTTCGCGGTCGTCTCCCTCGTCGCCCGAGCGAACGACGGCGACACATCGTTGACCGCCTTCAGCGGGTACGCCCGGCGCCGCCCGGCGATCGCGCTGGCGCTCACGGTGCTGCTCCTGGCGCAGGCGGGGGTGCCGTTGACGTCGGGGTTCGTCGCCAAGTTCGGTGTGATCCAGGCCGCGGTCGAGGAGCAGAGCTACGCGATCGCGATCATCGCCATGGTGACCGCCGTGATCGCGGCCTTCCTCTACCTGCGGATCATGGTCAGCATGTGGCTCGAAGACCGCCGCGACGACACCCCGAACGAACCGTTGGCGCCGTACACGACGGTGGCCGTGTTCCTGGCTGCGGTGTTCACCCTGGCGGTCGGGGTGTGGCCCGACTGGATCCTCGACGCCGCCGACCACGTCGCCAGCTACGCCCGCTGAGCACCGCCGCCCTGACCCGCGCTGCGCTGGGCGCGGTCGTCGCGACCGTGGGTGGGAACGAGGATGGTCGGATGTCCGACGCGACGCTGCCGAGGGGCGTAGGCGGCGCCGCGCTGGCGGAACCGCAGGAGATGACCCTGCGCGACTACCTGACGGTCATCCGCCGCCGCAAGTGGTTCGTGATCGTGCCGGCACTGCTGTCGACGGCGCTCGCCACCGGCCTGTCGCTGAGTCAGACCGAGCGTTACCGGGCGTCCACCGACGTGCTCGTCAAGCGCCCGCCGTCGGCCATCAACGTCGGCGCGCCCGAGCAGGCGCTCACGCTCCGCGAAGTGCAGAACGAACTGTTGCGAGCGCGCGGGTCGGCGATCCAGGACACCGCCCAGGCGCAGGTGGGCAGCGAGCCCGAGCTCTCGGTGAGCCTCGCCAACAGCGACGACGCCGACGTGCTGGTGTTCACCGCCGAGAGCCGCGATCCCGAGCGGGCGGCCAACGCGGCCGACATCTATGCCAGCAGCTACATCGCCGAGCGCCGCCAAGCGCTGACGTCCGACTTCCAGGCCCGCGCCGAAGTCGTCCAGTCGCGAGTCACCGATCTCGCCAGCCAACTCGCCCAGTTCCCGCCGAACTCGGTCGACGAAGCGTTCGTCGAGCTGGTCACGCAGAAGGCCCAGTACGAGTCGGAGCTGGAGAGCCTGTTCACGTCGATCCGCCTGGCGGAGACGTCGGGGGCGACGGTCATCGATGCGGCCCAGGTGCCGCAGACGCCGTTCGAGCCGACACCGGTGCGCAGCGCCGTGCTGGCGCTGGTGGTCGGGCTCCTGATCGGTCTCGGAGCGGCGTTCCTCGTCGACTATCTCGACCGCTCGGTGCGCGACGAGGAAGATCTGGCTGCCGCCACCCGGCTCCCGGTCCTCGCCGTGATCCCCAAGCTCAAGGGCTGGAAGCCGTCCGACACCCACATCGTCACCCGCGAGAACCCGACGTCACCGCCGGCCGAGGCATACCGGGCCCTGCGCACGTCGCTCCAGTTCCTCCGCCTCGACCGCACGCTCGACGTCGTCCAGGTCACCAGCCCGAAGCCGGGCGACGGCAAGACGACGACCTCCACGAACATCGCCGTGGTGTGCGCCCGCGCCGGGCAGCGCG
>JAEZFY010000083.1 GCA_023417265.1 Actinomycetes bacterium
CCAGGCCGAAACGGTGCTGTTGCGGCTGCTGCGCGGCGCCGGGGCCACCGGCCTGGCGGCAATCGAGCCCGGCCCGGAGCACCCGCTGCTCGCCGTGCGGCGCAGCGACACGCACGCCGTCGCCGACGCCATCGCGGCCGAGTTCGGGGTCATCCCGGTCGACGACCCATCGAACGCCTCCCCCGTCCACCGCCGCAATCGGGTCCGCGCCGAGGTCATCCCGCTGCTCGCCGAGCTCGCCGAGCGCGACGTGGTCCCGCTGCTCACCCGTACCGCCGACCTGCTGCGCGCAGACGACGACCTGTTGACGCGCCTCGCCGCGGCCATCGACCCCTGCGACGCCCGGGCGTTGGCCGCCGCCGAACCGGCACTCGCCCGCCGGGCGGTCCGGCGGTGGCTGACCGTCGACGGCTACCCACCCAGCCTGGCGGCGATCGAACGCGTGCTCGCGGTCGCACGCGGCGAGGCGCGGGCCTGCGAACTCGACGGCGGAGGGCGCGTGAGCCGCCACGCCCAGCGGCTGCGACTGGTGCGTCCGGGTGAGCCCGCGAGGGGCCTGTCCGAGCCTTCCCTCGGCCGGTAGAGTCGTTTCCTGCCATGTACCCGTTCGCAGCGCCCGGATCCGTCGGCTGATGCCCCCCAAACTGCGGGGGAAGTGGGCGCTCGGCATCATGCCGAGGCACTTCACGTGGATCCTGAAGGACAAGCTCGCGATCTGTGAGCGTCCCGGCGGTTACGGCGACAACCACCGCCGGGTACGCCGCCAGGAAGAGATCATCTGGCTCCGCGAGAGCGGGTTCGACTACGTGATCTCGATCATCCAGGCCCCACACAACCTGCACAACTACGACGAGCTCAACCTCCCGTACCGGCACCGCCCGTTCCGGGCCGACGACCGCGACGTGTGGCTCCGGGCGTTCTACACCGAGCTCGACGAACTCCTGCGCGACGGTCACAAGCTGATGGTGCACGGCGAAGAGTTCGGCGACCGGCTGGTCGGCATCATGGGCGGCTACATCCGGTGGGCCGGGTTGGTCGACGACAACACCCGGGCGATCGCCCTCACCGAACGGCTCACCAAGCGCCAGCTCGACCCGTTCGCCCGCGACGTCATCATGACCGCGGCCAGCCTGCGCGACTGAGGCGCCGTTTCCGCACGCGCCGCGTACAGTCGTCGGCGTATGAGCGACACCCCAGCGAACTGGTATCCGGATCCGACGAATCGGCACGAGCTGCGCTACTTCGACGGCTCGGCGTGGACCAACCATGTCAGCGATCGGGGGGTCACCGGCACCGACCCGATCGACGGGCCGGCCTCACCCAAGCCCGGCGCGCTCGACCGGTTCGACAAGTTCAACACGGTCGGCAACGAAGGCAAGTCGATCGAGACACAGCTGACCGCGGGCGGCCACAAGGGCGTCGGCCTGTCGGGGCCGGTCGCCGGGGGTGGCGGCACGCTGCTCACCGAGCCCGTGTTGGTCGTCAACCAGAAGGCCAAGCTGATCGAGCTGAACAACCAGTACAGCGTGTTCGACCAAGCCGGCAACCAGATCGCGGCGGTCAACCAGGTCGGCCAGTCGGCCATCAAGAAGGTCGCCCGACTGGTCAGCAGTCTCGACCAGTTCATGACCCACCAGCTGCAGATCACCGACGCCAACGGCCAGGTCGTGCTGCAGCTCACTCGCCCGCGCAAGATCATGAAGTCGAGCGTGATCGTCGCCGACGGGGCCGGCAACGAGATCGGCCGGATCGTGCAGCAGAACATGATCGGCAAGATTCGCTTCGGCCTGATGGCCAACGGCCAGCAACTCGGCGAGATCCGCGCCGAGAACTGGCGGGCGTGGAACTTCGCGATCGTCGACGCCGCCGGCACCGAGGTCGCCCGCGTCACCAAGACCTTCGAGGGCATCGCCAAGACCCTGTTCACCACCGCCGACAACTACGTGCTCCAGGTGCACCAGCGCCCGAGCGAGCCGCTCAACTCGCTGGTGGTCGCCAGCGCGCTGTCGATCGACACGGCCCTCAAACAGGACCAGCGCGGCTTCGGCTGAGCGTTACCCGGCGGGCGTGACGGTGCCGTAGATCCGACAGCTCGTCGGGATCGCCAGCAGTGGAGCCGGGTTGACCGGCGTCCGGTAGGGCGCTCCGGGACGGATCTCGAAGTGCAGGTGGTGGCCGCCCGGCGTGGCGTTGCCGGTGTCGCCGACCTTGCCGAGCACCGTCCCGGCAGCCACCCGGGCGCCGACCACCACGCCTTCGGCGACGCTCGACAGGTGGTAGTAGCGGTACTGCACGTCGGTGTCGGACACGTAGCGCACCGAGATCCCCTCGGCGCCGGTGACCTCGAGATCGACGAGCGTGATCCGGCCCGCCGCGACGGCGAACACGTCCTGCTCGGGCGTCGCCCCGATGTCGACGCCCTGATGGCCGCCGCCGCCGTTGACCTTGCTGTAGCCGCCGAAGTTGTTGAAGAACTCGCACATCGGCGTCGCCGCGATCGGGAACGGCAGCCCGGGCTGGCGCACGGTGGGGAGCCGGGCGGCCGGGCTGCTGGCAGTGGCCGGCACGCCGAGGTTGCTGGTGACCGCGGTCGCCCAGGCGGCGGGGGCGAGGGTGGCGAGCCCGGCGAAAGCGGCGAGCCACAGTGGAGCCCGGCGGCGGGGTTGAGGAGTAGCGTGAACGGGCATGGCAGGCGGTGTGCGTGTGCTCGTCAGTGGGATGGGCGGCGAGCTTGGTTGCAGAGTGGCCAGCCTGCTCGAAGACGAGCCGTGGGTCGGTTCACTCGAAGGGATCGATGTCGATCCGCCGCGCTACCGACTCCGGCGGGCGACGTTCCATCGTATCGTGCCCGGCGACCACGACCGAGTCGTCGACGTCATCACCCGGTTCAACCCGCACGTGCTCGTCCACGTCGCCGTGTGGGAGCCGTACTCGCGGGCGACGCCGACGCGCGCGGCGCAGTTCACCGATGACGCTGCCACGTCGATCCTGGGTGCGGCCGCGGAGTGCCGGGCGCTCGAGGCAATCATCGTGCGCAGCGGCATCGAGGTCTACGGGCGCCGACGCGGCAGCGTCACGCGTCCCGACGAAGCCGTGCTCACCGGTCCCACCAGCGGCTACGGGCGCACGCTCGAGCAGATCGAACAGACGGCCACGGCGATCGGACGGCGGGTCGGCACCTCGGTCGGCAGCCTGCGGCTGGCCACCGTGCTCGGCCCGCACGTACCGAGCCCACTCGGGCGCTTCTTGCGCATGCCTGCGGTGCCGTTCAGCGCGCTGGCCAACCCGCCCTTCGCAGTCGTCCACCTGAGCGACGCCGCACGGGCGTTCGTCGTCGCCGCCCGGGCCCGCCTCGAAGGGCCGCTCAACGTCGTCGCCCCGGGAGCGATCACGGTCACCCAGGCCATTCGGCGGGGTCGCCGGGTCCCGGTGCCACTGCTCGGGCCGGAGTGGATGATCGCCCGCCAGCTCGCGTACCTGAGCGGGTCACCGGTGCCCGATCACGTGCAGGAACAGATCCACCGCGGGCGCCTCGCCGACAATCATCGGGCCACCCACGAGTTCGGGTTCGCCGCCGAGTACTCCACCCGCGAGGTGATCGACCGGCTGTACGCCTGGCCGACCGTGGTGCACACCCCGGCCCGTCGGCAGGTGGCGTGATGCCCGGCTTGGCCACCGTCATCGAGATGCCCGGGCGGGCCGCCCGGGCGACCGCCGACAGCACGCTCGGCACGCTCCGCCGGCTGATCGCCGTCGAGGTCGACGACTGGGGGCGCGACGACGGTTTCGTCACCAGGATGTGGTCGCTCGCCGGCCTGCGCTGGTCGACCACGGTCGGCGGGGCCGAGCACCTGCCGCGCCGCACCGGCGCGCTGGTGGTCGTCAACGCCCGCCGGCTGGCGCTGTCGCCGGTACTCGCCGCACTCGCCCTCGGCGACGCGTCCGGGCGTCCGGTGCGCTTCGTGGGTCGCCCCGACATCGCTCCGTTCGGCCCGGCCATGCAGCGCCTCGGCGGCCTGCTCCCCAGCGTCGCCGAGCTCACCGGAGCGCTGCGCGCCGGGCAAGTCGTCGTCGTCGGGGCCGAGCACACCACGTCGGGCGAGTTGAGTGGCCGCGTCGACCACCGTTTCGTCGGCGCCGCCCTGGCCGCCGGAGTGCGCGTGCTGCCCGCCGCGGTGGTGTCGGTGCCCACCGGCCGCGAGGCGCGGGTCGAAGT
>JAEZFY010000104.1 GCA_023417265.1 Actinomycetes bacterium
GGGGATTGACGTGCTCGGTGTGAGCGCGATGGGAGCGTTGGGTCACGCCGGGCTGCTGATCGTGCTCGCCGGGTCGGTGGTCGGGGCGTTGTCGACCGGCCTCGCGATCGCCACCGGGAACCGGCAAGGGCTGCGCCAGGCACCCAACTACGCGTGGCTCGTGGCGATCGGCGCGCTGCTCGCCACGGTCGCCATGCAGGTCGCGCTGCAGCAGCGCGACTACTCGCTCGCCTACGTGCAACAGGTCGGCTCGTCGACGACGCCGACGCTCTACAACATCGCCGCCATGTGGAGCGCGCTGGAGGGCTCGATCCTGTTGTGGGTCGCCGTACTGGCCGGGTTCACGGCCGCGGTCGCGTGGCGGTTTCGGGCCCGCGCCACCGACACGCTCGTCGGCTGGGCGCTGGTGGTGATGTTCGTCGTCAGCGCCTTCTTCGCGCTCGTCGCGTTCGGCCCCGCCAACCCGTTCGCCGCCGGGCCGGGCCAGCCGGTCGGGTTCGACGGGCCGGGACCGAACCCGCTGCTCCAGAACCACGTGCTCGTGCTGTTCCACCCGCCGATCCTGTACCTCGGCTACGTCGGCTTCACCGTCCCGTTCGCGTTCGCGATCGCGGCGCTGATCACCGGCCGGGTGGGCGAGGGCTGGCTCGTCGAGACCCGCCGCTGGGCGCTGTTCGCGTGGGGGTTCCTCACGATCGGCATCCTGCTCGGCGGGTGGTGGAGCTACGAGGTGCTCGGCTGGTCGGGCGTGTGGGCGTGGGACCCGGTCGAGAACGCCTCGCTCTTGCCGTGGCTCACCGGCACCGCCTACATCCACTCGGTGCTCGTCCAGCAGCGCCGCGGCATGTTGCGGGTGTGGAACCTGTCGCTGCTGGTGGCCACGTTCGCGCTGACGATCCTCGGCACGTTCCTCACCCGCTCGGGCATCGTCGGTTCGGTCCACGCCTTCGGCGCCGGTGAGGTCGACGGGTACCTGCTCGGGTTCTTCGCCGTGATCGTCGTCGTCGCGCTCGGCTTGATCGCGTGGCGTGGCGATCGCCTGCGGGCGCCCGGCGTGATCGATTCGCCGGTGTCGCGCGAAGGCGCGTTCCTCGCCAACAACGTCGTGTTCACCGTGTTCGCCGTGGTCGTCCTGCTGGGCACCGTGTTCCCGCTGCTCGTCGAGACCTTCGAGGATCGCCAGACGGTGGTCGGGGCGCCGTACTTCGACGGCTTGTCGATGCCGATCGGCCTGGTCCTGCTGTTCTTGATGGCGATCGCCCCGGTGCTGCCGTGGCGCAAGGCGTCCGCCGAGCTGCTCGGCCAACGCCTCTTCTGGCCGGCGTGGCTCGGTGCCGCGGCGCTCGCTGCGGCGGTGCTGGCCGGTGCCGACGGGTGGGCGCCGCTCGTGGCGTTCTTCCTCGGCGGGTTCGCCGGCGGGGCCGCCGCGCGCCAGATCGTGTTGGCTACGCGCCGGCAGGGGTGGCGGGGCATGGTCGGGCGTGCCAACGGCGGGATGGTGGTGCACCTCGGCGTGATCCTCGTCGCCGTGACGCTGGTCGCCTCGAACGCGTACACCGAGACCCGCACCATCAACGCCCGGCTCGGCCAGCCGGTCGACGTGCTCGGGCACCAGCTCGAACTGACCGGGGTGGAGGTGCGCACCGACGCCCGTGAGGAGCGCGCGATCGCCCACATCCGGGTCGACGGTTCGAGTTCGCTCGACCCGGCGATCACGCGCTACTTGCGTCGCGGCGAAGTCGTCCCGACGCCGGGGGTGCGCACCAGCTTCACGCACGACCTGTACGTCACCGTGGCCGAGAACAACCAGCCCGACGCGGGTGCCGACGTGGTCGGCCTGCGGATTCAGCGCAAGCCGCTGATGATGTGGATGTGGATCGGTGGTCTGTTGATGGCGGTCGGCACCGTGCTCGCCGCGTTCCCGGGCACCCGTCGGCGCAACCCGCTCGATCCGGTGTCGGCGCCGGTGCCCGACGGCCGCCCCGACGACACCGCCGACGATCGCGAGGTCGTCGGTGTCTGACGTCGACACCCGTTCGCGGCGCGTGGCCCCGTGGATCGCGGGCGGTGTCGCGGTGGTGTTGGCGGCGCTGATCGGCGTGCTCGCGATCAACCGCGGGGCCGGCGGCGACTCGGCCGACTCGCCGTTGCTCGGCCAGCCGGCGCCCACCGTGCGCGGCACGCTCGCCGAGGGCGGCCAGTTCGACCTGTCCCGGCGCAAGGGCAGCTGGGTGGTGCTCAACTTCTTCAGCCACGACTGCGTGCCGTGCATCGTCGAGCACCCCGAGCTGATCGAGTTCGTCGACACCCAGCGCGCACTCGGCACGCAGGGCGCCGAGTTCTACACGGTCGTCCAGGAGAGCAGCAGGGAAGAGGTCGAGCAGTTCTTCGCCGAGCGCGGCGGCGACTGGCCGATCGTGTTCGACGACGAGTTCGAGTTCCAGGTCGAGTTCGGCGTCGCCCAGGTGCCCGAAACGTGGGTGCTCGACCCGAACGGCACCGTGCGCGCCCGCTACATCGCGACCGTCGACGCGGCCTCGCTCAGCCGCGACCTCCAGGCGATGCGCGAGGGCCGCCGGTGAAGCTCGCCCCCCGCACGCTCGGATGGATGCTGCTGGCGCTCGTCGTCGCCGGGTTCCTCGCCGTCGGGGCCACCCGCGACGGCGGCCCGCGGACTCCCGACGATCGCGTCGAAGCGATCTCGAAGCGGATCGCTTGCCCGATCTGCGACGGCGAGAGCGTGTTCGAATCGCGCAACCCGACCTCGGACGGCCTGCGCCAGGCGATCCGCGCCGACGTCGACGCCGGGCTCTTGTCGGACGAGGAGATCATCGACCGGATCACCTCGGCACGCGACGGTCAGGAACTGCTGGTGCCGACCGCCAGCGGCATCGAGGCCCTGGCGTGGGCGCTGCCAGCCACCGCGTTCGTGATCGCCGTGGTCGGTCTCACGCTCGCGTTCCGTCGCTGGCAGGAGAACTCGCGGCGGCTCGGCCGGGCCACCGACGACGACTACGACCTCGTCGCCCGGGCGTTGTCGGACGAACCTGCGCCATGAGCCGGCGGCTGGCCGACCCCGACCGCCTCGCCGAACTCGAGGAGGAGCGGCGGTTCCTGCTGCGCTCGCTGATCGACCTCGAGCGCGAGCACGCCGCCGGTGACGTCGACGACACCGACTACGTCGAGCTGCGCGACGGCTACACGGTGCGGGCCGCGGCGATCTTGCGTGAGATCGAGGCCGGACACGCCGCCCTGCCGGCGCGGCGACCGGTGAACTGGCGCCGCCGGCTCGGCATCGGGGCCACCGTGGTGGCGCTCGTGGCGGTCGTGTTCTGGGCGCTCGTGGCCACCAACGCTCAGCGCCTCCCGGGACAGACACCCACCGGCTTCGACCCCCGCGACTCGCGCCAGATCCTGCTGGCCGAGGCCCGCGCCCTGCAGTTCGAGCGCCCCGACCTGGCCGCCCACATGTACGGCGAGGTGCTCGCCGAATTCCCCGACGACGTCGAGGCGCTGACGTATCGGGGCTGGACCGCGGTGCTCGCCGCCCCCGCGGACGACGCCGCCACGGTCGCCGCCGCCCGGGCCGATTTCGACCGGGCGATCGAGCTCGATCCGAGCTATCCCGACCCGTGGTGCTTCCGCGGGATCGTCACGTTCCGCTGGCTCGGCGACCGGCCGGGGGCGGCCGACGATCTCGGCGAGTGTCTGGCCTACAACCCGCCGGCCGACGTGCGCGACCTGATCGAAGGCATGCTCGCCAGCGCCGCGCCGGCCAGCGCTCCCTGAGTCAGTCTGTTGCTGGTGGTGGCCACGCCGAGGCCGCGACGATCCGGCCCGCGGCGTCGCGTTCGAGCACCCACGTGGCGCCCTTGCGCCAGTCGGGCGCGGTGCGGATCTCGGCGCCGCGCCGCTCGAGCGCGGCGATCAGCGCCGGGATCAGGTCGCCGTGTGTGCACAGCACCGTGCTGGCCGGCACGCGATCGAGCAGCGCCAGGGCGTCCTCCCACGGGCGCCCTTCGGCCAACTCGTCGACCGCGTCGACGTGCAGGCCCGCCCGGGCGGCCGTCGGCTCGAGCGTCTGCACACAACGGACGTACGGGCTCGACAAGAGCTGCGCGGGCGGCAGCGCGACGAACGTGTCGGCGAGCCGTTCGGCCTGGGCCCGCCCGCGGCTGGTCAGCGGGCGTTGCGTGTCGTCGTCGTCCCAGGCGTCGCGGTCGCCGGCCTTGGCGTGTCGGACGAGGTAGACCTGCGGAGGGTTCGGCATCGGGAGTGTCAGCGCCTGCGTCGGACCGGCCTGCTCGGGCTGTCGGCGGCCAACTTACGCGCCCGCCGGGGGAGACGCCAAGGGCCTCACGCCCAGCCCAACTCGTGGAGCCGATCGTCGTCGATGCCGGCCGCGTGGGCGAGCTCGTGGATCACCGTGACGTACACCTCGTCGGCCAGTTCGTCCTCGTCGTGGCACAGCTCGCACAGGGCGAGCCGGTAGATCGACACGACGTCGGGCGGTTCGTCACCGATCCGTTCGGTGTGTGGGGTGCCCTCGTAGAGCCCGAGCAGGTTCGGCTCGTCCGGGTTGCGGTCGGCGACCACGACGACGACGTTGTCGAGCACGCCGTGGAGCTCGTCGGGCAGGTCGTCGAGGGCGTCGGCGACGAGCCGCTCGAAGCGGTACTTGGGGAGTGGGGTCACAGCACCTTGAGCTGTGGGCTGAAGACCTTGCGCGGTTTGAGTTCGCCGGCGATCCGGGTGGCGATCGCGTGGAACAGCTGGGCGGCTTCGCTCGCCGGCGCGGCGACGGTGATCGGCAGGCCGACGTCGCCGCCCTCGCGCAGGTCGGGTACGAGCGGGAGCTGGCCGAGCAGCGGTACCTCGAGCTCGGCCGCCAGCGCCGCCCCGCCACCGCTGCCGAAGAGCTCGTAGCGGGTGCCGTCGTCGCCGGTGAACCACGACATGTTCTCGATCACGCCGCGCACGGGCAGGTTGACCTTGGCGGCCATCGCCGCCGAGAGCCGGGCCACCTGTTGGGCGGCTGGCTGGGGCGTGGTGACGACGTACACCTCACCGCGCGGCAGGTACTGGCTGAGCGACAGGGCGATGTCGCCGGTGCCGGGCGGCATGTCGATCAGGAGGAAGTCGGGGTCGTCCCAGAAGACGTCGGTGAGGAACTGCTCGAGCGCCTTGTGGAGCATCGGTCCGCGCCAGATGACCGCTTCGCCGGGGGGTGCGAAGTAGCCCATCGAGATGCACCGCACGCCGTGCGCTTCCGGCGGGATCAGCATCTGGTCGATTACCGTCGGCGGGCGGTCGGTGCCGAGCATGCGCGGTACCGAATAGCCGTAGATGTCGGCGTCGACGACGCCCACCGAGTAGCCCTGCTGGGCGAGCGCAACGGCGAGGTTGACGGTGACGGACGACTTGCCGACACCACCCTTGCCGGACGAGATCAACAGCGGGCGCGTGCGCGAGCCGGCCTCGGCGAACGGGATCGCCCGGCCCTGGGCGTGGCCATGCGCGGCGTGGCTGCCGGCGGTCGCCGCGGCGTCGCCGTGCAGGTGCCGGCGCAGTTGCTCGCGTTCGTCGTCGGTCATCACCGTGAAGTCGAGTTCGACCCGGGCCACCTCGGGCAGCGCCGTGGCGGCGGTGTTGACGCGATTGGTGATCTCGTTGCGCAGCGGGCACCCGGCGACGGTGAGAGCGACCGTGATCCGGGCCGTGCCGTCGGCGTCGAGGTCGGCGCGGCGGAGCATGCCGAGATCGACGATCGAGCGGTGCAGCTCGGGATCCTCGACGGGGCGGAGGGCGTCTACGAGCAGCTCGTGCATACGGCGTTCAGTCTGCCGCCCGCCCAGGATTTGCACTACCGCCGTAGGGAGAATCCCACCCCAGGTAGCATGCGAGGCGATGGGGACGCACGCCGCTTTCACCGCCACCGTGTCGGCGATCACCGACGCGTTCGGTGATCCGACGCGCCGTTCGGTGTACCTGTTCGTGCGCGAGCACCCCGACGGGGTCACCGCCGCCGACGTCGCCCGCGCGGTGGGTGTCCACCCGAACGTCGCCCGCCACCACCTCGACAAGCTCGCCGCCGGCGGCTATCTCGCCGTCCAGGCCGGCCGGGCGCCGGGTGCCGGCGAGCGCGCGGGGCGTCCGTCGAAGCGGTACGTCGCCACTCCTGGCACGGGTGGCCCGCTCGCCGAGTTCCCCGTGCGCAGCGACGACCTCGTCCTGTCCCTGCTCGGGCGGGCCCTGGCGACGCTGTCGCCGGCTGCCGCCGAAGCGATCGCCGAAGAGGTCGGCGCCGAGTACGGGCGCGCGATGGCAGCCAGCCTGCAGGGCGACGCGCTCGACGCCGGGCACCGCTCGATGCGCTCGGCGATCCAGGCCGTCGCCGACGCGCTCACCGCGCACGGTTTCGCCGCCCACGCCGAAGCGCATCACGACGGGCTGCGGATCATCAACGAGCACTGCCCGTTCGGCGATCTCGCGGTCGAGCACCCGGTGATCTGCGCGGTCGACCGGGGGATGGTGCGGGGGATGCTCGCGGCGCTCGTGTCGGGCCACTCCGGCGAGATCGTCAGCGAGTCGCGGGCCGCCGGGGCGACGCTCTGCTCGACCGCGTTCTGATCAGCGCGCGGTCGCGTAGATCGCTTTGAGGTAGCTGCCGTACTCGAACCCGATCGGGTGATCGACGGCGTGGCCGGTGCGGCGCCGCTCGACGAGTGGGCGCCGGGCGGCCCGGGCGGCGGCGTGCACGGTGTCGAAGAACTGGTCCTCGGTGACCCGGCTCGAACACGAGCACTGCACGAGCGTGCCGCCCGGGGCGAGCACACCGAGGGCGAGGTGGGTCAGCCGCGTGTAGGCCCGCAGGGCGCGCTCGACCGCGGCCTGGTTCTGAGCGAACGACGGCGGATCGACGATCACCAGTGGGTAGCGCTCACCGGCGGCGGCGAGCGCCGCGAGCACCTCGAAGGCGTCGCCGACCGTGGTGCGCAGGCGGCACTCGCGGACCTCGCGCAGGTGCTGGTTGTGGGCGAGGTTGCGTCCGGCGGTCGCCAGGGCCGGGGCCGAGATGTCGACGAGGTGGACACTGCGCGCCCCGCCCGCCGCGGCGGCGAGCGCGAACCCGCCGGTCGAGGCGAACACGTCGAGCACGTCGAGTCCGGCGGCCATCCCGCGGACGAGGGCGCGGTTGTCGCGTTGGTCGAGGAAGTGTCCGGTCTTCTGTCCGGCGGCCACGTCGGCCTCCATCTCCAACCCGCGTTCGCGGAACCGCACCGCACCGGTGAGCGGCGGCCCGAACAGCACCGTGCCGTCGGTGTAGGGCTCGATGTGGGTGGCCCGGGACAACCGCAAGACGACCCGCTCGGCACCGGTCAGCTCGACCAGCGCGGCGACGACCGCGTCGAGGTGCGGGGCCCATGCCGGCGTGTACAGCTTGACGACCAGCGTGGCGCCGTAGCGGTCGACGATCAGGCCGGGCAGCGCATCGTTCTCGCCGTGGACGAGGCGGTAGCCCGTCGTGTCGTGATCGCCGATCAGGCCGGCGCGACGTTCGAGTGCAGCGCGCAGACGGGTGCGCCAGAAGGCCGCATCGATCGCGGTCGGCTTGCCGTGGTGGAGGACCTTGATGCGGATCGGGGAGGTCGGGTCCCACAGGCCGATCGCGGCGAACTTGCGGTCCTGGTCGAAGATCACGGCGAGCTCGCCCGGGGCGCCGTCGCGGCTGGCGTGGACGACCGAGCGGTCGTAGACCCACGGGGTGCCCTGGCGCACCCGGCGGAGGGCGTCGGCCGTCAGCCGGACGGCGAGGTTGCCGGGGCCGCTCACGCGAATGCCTGGGTGAGGCGGTACAGGTCGCCGAGATCGTTGACGTCGCCGTCGAGCATCGGGCAGCTCACCAGCAGCGGCGACAGTTCGGCCAGCTCGGCGCGGCGGTCGGCTTCGCGTGTGGCCACGACGGCGATGTCGTGGAAGCGGGTGGCGACCTCGGTGAGCACACCGGCGACGACGTCGCGGTCGACGTCGTCGTCGACGGTGGTGCCGAGCGCAGCGAGCACGGCGTCGGCCAGCGGCCCGTCGGCGGCACGCTCGAGCTTGCGCGCGCTGGCGGCCGAGGCCTTGGTGGTGAACGCCGCGGGGAGCGTGCGGTTGGCGACGATCGCGCCGAGGTCGAACTCGCGACGGGCCAGCTCGCGGGCCAGGAAGGCGGCTTCGTGGGCGGGCGCGGCTTCGAGCGTGGAGACGACGACGAACGCGGTGCGCGGGTCGGCGAGCAGCTGCTCGACCTCGGCGGCGTGGGCCACGAAGCCCTTCTCCATCGCCTGGAACAGCACGAAGAACTCGGCGATGTCCTGGAGGAATCGCGAGCCGAGGACCTTGTCGGCCACCTGGTAGAACGGCGTGGACGCCATCGTGAACAACCGCGAGCGGTACGGCACGGTGAGCCAGCGGAGCAGCTTCGAGCCGAAGAACTCCTTCATCCGGCCAGGGGCGTCGAGGACGTCGAGGGCGTTGCGCGACGGCGGGGTGTCGACGACGATCAGGTCGAACTCGCCCGACGCATGCAGCTCGTGCAGGCGTTCCATGGCGAGGTAGTCGTGGCTGTGGACGAAGCGCGAGGTGATGTTCTGGTAGAGCGGGTTGGCGAGCACCGCGTCCCGCGTGCGGGCATCGGGGGCGTGGCGCCGGATCAGCTCGTCCCAGCCAGCTTTCGTGTCGAGCATCGCCGCCCACAGCTCGCCGCGAGGTTCGGCGCCGGTGTGGGCGAACGCCGCCGTCGGGACGCGTGTGGCCGTGTTGCCGAGCGCGCCCACGCCGAGCGCGTCGGCGAGCCGGCGGGCCGGGTCGACGGTGAGCACGAGCACGCGCCCGCCGATCTCGACCGCCGCAGCGACCGCCATCGCCGCCGAGATGGTCGTCTTGCCGACCCCGCCCGACCCGCAGACGAGCACCATCTCCTTGGACGCCAAGAGCGCGGTCAGATCGTTGCGCTGCGGTTCGGTACGGCGGCGTGCCATCAGCCGAGCTCCATCGCCAGGGCGTCGGCCACGAGGGCGACGACGCGGCGGCCGGTCGCACGCGTGAACAGCTCGGGAACGATGACCGTGCCGAGCCCGGGTTGCAGCTCGTTGGCCCGGGTGGCGAGGCGGTCGAGGTGCGTCGCCCCGGTGCGCCGGCGGGCGTCGGTGATGCGGGTCGCCTCGACGACCGCGGTGACGCCCGTCCCGGCCGCATCGACGAGCGCGGGGCGGGCCCGATCGAGGTGTTCGATGACGCCCGCCTGGCGTCGGTCGAACAGCGCCGGGAGCACGCGGTTGGCGATCAGCGCCGACACGGCCACGCCGGTTTCGGCGGGCAGCCGTTCGAGCAGCGTCAGTGTCTCGGTGACGGGCATCTCCTCGGGCGTGGTGACGATCGCCACGCCGGTGATCGCCGGGTCCTGGAGTAATTCCAGCATCCACTCGGTCTGGTCGCGGACGAGGCCGACCTTCACGAGGTCGCGAATGACGATCGGGGCGCCGACCTGGGCGACGATGTGACCGGTTGCCTCGGCGTCGACGACGACCAGGTCGTAGTGCTGCTCGCGCACCTCGTAGGTGAGCTTGCCGACGGCGAGGATCTCCTTGACGCCGGGTGCCGCGTCGGCGACGAAGTCGAACGTTCGCGCCAGCGGGCCGATCTTGCCGAGCAGCGGGACCTTGACGAACAGCCGCAGGTACTCGCGCAGCGAGTCCTCGGTGTTCATCGTCATGCCCCACAGATTGGGCTCGAGCTCGCGCGGTTCGAAGCCGAGCGGGGTGGTGTCGAACGCCGTGGCGAGCGAGCCCTTGGCGTCCATCTCGCAGATCAGGGTGCGCTGGCCCTGGCGGGCCGCGAGCACGGCCAGCGCAGCCGCAACCGAGGTCTTGCCGACGCCACCTTTGCCGGTGACGAACAGCAGGCCGCGGTCGAGGAGGATGACTAGCCCCCGAACCCGATGCGGCGATCGCCGTCGGCGGTGCCGACTTCGACGTAGGCGATCTTGGTGGACGGCACGCCGATCTGCTTGCCGCGCCGGTCGGTGATCCACAGCACGTCGGAGGCCCCGGCCAGGGCGGCGTCGATCGCCGCCTTCAGGGCGTCGCGTTGGGCGTCGTCGACTTCGACGGTGAGCTCACGGGGGGCTTGGGTCACTCCGATGCGTACGTCCACGGCGGCAGCCTAACGGTGGCCTGTCGGCGGGCGCCCGCCGCGGGCATGGCCGGAATCGTGGGGTTCCCGGCATTGACGCCATCGGTGGCGACCCACACAATCGGGGCGTGCCTCCGCCGCCGACCCGTCCGGTGTGGTTCCTCGTCTTCGAAGACGTTCAGTCGCTCGACGTCAGCGGCCCGTTCGAGGTGTTCGCCGGGGCCAACGCGGTGCTCGGAGTCGCGGCCTATCAGCCCGCGGTCGTGTCGCTCGACGGCGGTGCGGTGGTGTGCGAGTCGGGGTTGACGTTGCTCGCCGGGCCGATCCCGGCCGTGGTGCCGCGGCAGACCACGCTGGTGTTGCCGGGGGGCTCGGGGGCGCGGCGGATCGCCGGTGGGTCGCCCGTCGTCGCCGCCGCGGCTCAGATCGGCAGAGTGGCCGAGCGCGTGCTCAGCGTGTGCACCGGCACGTTCGTGGCCGCCGCAGCAGGGCTGGCGGCGGGGCGTCGGGTCACGACTCACTGGGCGCATGCCCCGCGGCTGCAGGAGCGGTACCCCGGCCTGGTCGTCGAGGCTGACCGGATCTTCGTGCGCGACGGGAACCTCTGGTCGTCGGCTGGCGTGACCGCCGGCATCGATCTGGCGCTGGCCGTGGTCGAGCACGATCACGGCGCCGAGGTCGCCCAGACGATCGCCCGCCATCTGGTGATGTTCCTGCGGCGTCCCGGCGGCCAGAGCCAGTTCGCCACACCCGTGTGGAGCGAACGCGCGACCACCGCTCCGATTCGTGCCGCCCAGCACGACATCGATGCCGATCCGTCCGGCGACCATCGGCTCGACCTGCTTGCCGGGCGGGCGGGGATGAGTACGCGCCACTTCGCGCGCTGCTTCACGGCGGAGACCGGAATCGCCCCGGGCGCGTACGTCGCCAAGGTCCGTGTCGAGGCCGCCCGGCGAGCGCTCGAAGCCACCGATGCGACCGTCGACTCGATCGCCGCGGCGTGCGGCTTCGGATCGGCCGAGACGATGCGGCGGGCGTTCCACCGCCACCTCGGCGTCGCGCCGGACGACTACCGGGGCCGGTTCCGGCTCCCGGCTGAGCTTGCCGACCGGCGCGCATGACCCCTTCCCGTACGACCCCACCGACCAGGAGCCCACGATGACCGCCACCGACCGCGTCCAGATCGCCATTGCGACATTCCCCAGGTTCACCGCGCTCGACGCGGTGGGGCCGTATGAGGTGTTCCAACGGATCCCCACCTTCGACGTCACGTTCGTCGGTCACGCGGTCGGTGAGGTCCGTTCCGAGAACGGGATGCTCGGCATCGCCGCCGATGCCGAGTTCGAGGACCTCCCGCATCCCGACGTGCTCGTGTTCCCGGGCGGGGTCGGCACGCGACCCTTGCAGACCGACGCGCGCGTGCTGGCCTGGGTGCGCGGCGCGCACCCGACCACGCGCGTCACCACGTCGGTCTGTACTGGGTCGCTCGTGCTCGGTGCGGCAGGGCTGCTGCCCGGGCTGACGGCAACCACGCACTGGTCGTGCTATCGCGAGCTCGAGCGCCACGGAGCGGTGGCGACCAGTGACCGGGTCGTCGAGCACCTGGCCGAACGGATCATCACCGCGGCCGGCGTGTCGAGCGGGATTGACATGGCGATCCGAGTGGTCGAGCTGCTCGTTGACGACGTCGCCGCCCAAGCTGCCCAGCTGATGATCGAGTACGACCCGCAGCCGCCGTTCGATGCCGGCGCACCCACCAAGGTCGACGCAACGGTGATCGCCCGAGTGGCCGAGTACGCAGCGCTCCGCGACTGAGCGGTCAGGCGGCACGGCGTCGGTGAGCCGCAGCGTCACGGCGACGCTGCTCGAGCGGGTTGGGCACCCACGACCAGCGGCCCTCGAGGAGTACCACGCGCCCAGGCGGGTACTCGTCCGCCCAGCGCGGGTCGGCGCCGATCAGCTGTGTGCACGACCGGCACGACCGTGGGGCCCCGGGTACGAACTCGGTGTGGCTGCGGGTTGCCGCGGGGAGCCGTCGGGCGAAGGCGCCGCACACGGCGACCTCGCGGC
>JAEZFY010000125.1 GCA_023417265.1 Actinomycetes bacterium
GCCGCGAGGGGTGGGTGCGCGGCGGCCCGGAGGGCGCGGCCGCCGCGGGTACCGGGGTGGTGGGCGGTGCCGGACGGGCGGGCGCGTCCGGCACCGTGGTGGGCGGCAAGGCGAGTTGGGCAGGGACCGCCTCGGTACGAACGGTTGGCGTGTTGGCCGCCGACTGCACGGCCAGCAGCCCGAGCACGACCGCTCCGGCGAGCAGCGCGCTGCCGAGCCACACCGTTCGTGCGCGGCGGTCCCTGCCCATCGGGCTCAGCGCTCGACGCGGGCGCGGCGGGCCGAGGCCACGAGGCCGGCGCCACCGGCGGCCAAGGCCAGCGCCCCGGCGGTGAGCACCAGCGTCAGGCTGTTGTTCGAGTCGATCGCGTCGCCGGTGTTGACGGCCGTCGGGGCGCCGCCGAGACCGCTGATCTCCTGCGTGTAGAACGTGAAGCTGTCGGCGTCGAGGCTGCCGACGGCGTACACGATCAGGTTCGTGCCGGCCTGCAGGGTCACGGTCGGGACGTCGGCGATCGGGTCGCCACCGGTGGGCGCGACGCCGGCACCGGCGATCTGCCCGGCCGGGAGGTCGGCCGCCGCCTCGTTCGGGTTGGCGAGATTGGTGAACGGGCGGCTGCCGTCGGCGAGCACTACGTCAACGGCGGGCGCGGCGGCCGTGTGGCGCACCGTCAGGCGGCCTTGCCCGGCCGCCAGTTCGCTGATGTCGTTCTCGAACGGGGTCAGCGTGGGCGTGCCTTCGCCGTCGAGGTGGGCCACGACGGTCCAGTTGCCGGAGGCCGGCACGGCCAGTTCGGGGATCGGCCCGATGACGACGTCGTCGGTACCGGCGACGCGAACCTCGACGTCGGTGAGCGTCTGGCCGGCGAACGACGAGAGATCCTGCATCGTGCCGGGCTCGAAGCCGGGCACGACGACCTCGCCGCCGACGACCACGTCGACGGTCGCGCCGGGAATCCCGTGCAGCAACATGACGGTGGGGGCGGCCTGGGCGTCGACGCCGCTCGGCGTGACGATCAGGGCCGCGGCGGCAATGACGGTGGCGGTGATTCTGCGGAGCATGGGAGTCCCTTTCGGTTCCGGGTGGGTGGTGCTCCCGCTTACGCAGCGGCGCCCGGCGGTGGATGCGCGGTCGTCGCGATCAGCCGTCGGCGTCGACGAGGCGCACGCGCCGGAGGAGTTGCGCGTTGAGGGCGACGACGATCGTCGAGAGGCTCATCAACACCGCCCCGACAGCGGGGGAGAGGGTGATCCCTGCCCAGGCGAGGGCACCCGCGGCGAGCGGGATCGCGACGACGTTGTAGCCGGCAGCCCAGGTGAGGTTCTCGATCATCTTGCGGTAACTCGCCCGGGACAGGCGGACCACCGCAGCGACGGCACCGGGATCGCTGCTGGCGAGCACGACGCCGGCGGACTCGATCGCCACGTCGGTTCCCGCCCCGATCGCCAGTCCGACGTCGGCGCGAGCCAACGCCGGTGCGTCGTTGACACCGTCACCGACCATCGCCACCGTGACGCCCTGCTGCTGGAGTCGCGCCACCGCTTGGTCCTTGTCCTCGGGGAGCACTTCGGCGAACACCTGGTCGATGCCGAGCTCGCGGCCGACGGCGTCGGCGACCTGGCGGGCGTCGCCGGTGATCATCGCCACACCGATGCCCATCTCGCGCAGCTCGCGCACGGCGCGGTGGGCCTCCGGCCGGATCTCGTCCTCGAGTGCCATCGCACCGACGACGGCGCGATCGCTCGCACGAGCACGACGTCGCCCACGGTCAGCTCGTCGATCGGCACCGGCCGCACCGACTCGCCGTCGACGAGTTCGGCTTCGTCAGGGAGCAACGCGGCGAGCGCGGCCAACGCGTTGTGGGCCTGGCCGATCGCCTTCATCTCCTGCCAGTGACCGAGCAGCATGATCGTGACGAGCGCGGCGAGCTCCCACCAGAACTCCAGATCGAGCCAGCCGAGACTCGTCGCCAGCGACGCCGAGTAGGCGACGACGATCGCCAGCGAGATCAGCAGCATCATCCCCGGCTGCCGGCCGCGCAGCTCGGCGACACCGCCCGCGAGGAACGGCCAACCGCCCCACCAGAACACGATCGAGCCGAGCACCGGCCCGTACCACGCCATCGCCGGGAGGTCGAGCGAGTAGCCGAACCAGTCCATCACCATGTGGCTGGTGGCGACCAGCGGCAGGGTCAACGCCAAGGTCAGCCAGAACCGGCGCCGGAACGTCACCGGGTCGTGCCCAGCGTGCTGGTCGTGCCCGCCCCCGCCCGAGCCGTGATCGTGCGCGGCATGCGCTGGTGGCGTTCCCCCTCGGTGCTGTGCGTGTTCCCTCGGCTGGTGATGTGCGTGTTCCATGGTGACCTCCACGACGATGGTAACCGATACCCCCTAGGGGTATATTCCCGATGTGTCGAAGAGGGTCGGAGTACGTTGTACGGGTGCCGGAACTGCGTTACGTCGACCACCAGCCCGGGGTGTGGTTCCTCGTCACCGCAGAGGCGGCGCTGTACCTCGATGCCCGCTACTCCTACAGCGCGGTGATCGATGCCTCGGCGCTGATCCGTCTTGACGACGCCGAACTCGACCGGTACCGCGGCGACGGTCGGGCATTCCTGTCCGAGCTGGCCGAGCGGATCCACGACAGCGCTCCCTACCGCCCGGAGTCGCCCTACCGCCCCCGCGATCTCTACCGAGGCCCGGATGCCGCCACGTGGCGCCGGGCGGTGGCGGACGCGATCGACGGACATACGTGGCTCGCCGAGCAGCGGCGCGCCGAAACAAGAGTGCCTGGAGGCTCAGCGGATTGATGGTGTTGGGCACTCGGGAGCGACCCAAGACGGAGGCGGCGGTGTGGCGCGTCAGGCGGCGGTGCGGCTGGTGTCGGTGACGAGTCGTCCGGCGGTCGGGCGACCGCTCCAGCGACGCACCTCGCCCGCCAGATCGAGGTGATCGATCGGCGCCGAATCCTCGTACGGGCCCCACTCCTCGCGGGGCAGCATCCACATGATCTCGAACTCGTTGCCGTCCGGGTCGGCGCCGTAGATGCTCTTGGTTGCCCCGTGGCTCGACTCGCCGGTGTAGGCGCCGGCCTCGATCAGCGTCGTCCGGGCGGCGGCCAACTCGTCGATCGTGTCGAGCTGCCAGGCGAGGTGATACAGCCCGATCGCGCCGCGGCGCTTGGGGCCACCGGCAGTGCCGACCCCGAACAGGCCGAGGTCGTGGTGGTTGCCCGAACGGGGTAGCCGCAAGAAGGCGGCGTTGGCGCGCGGCTCGCGGGTGACGAGTTGCATGCCGAAGACGTCGGTGTAGAAGCGCAGGGCGCGTTCGAGATCGGCGACGAACAGCACGGCGTGGTTGAGACGGACGGGTGAGATCGACATGACGCTCCTCTGCGGTCGTGGCCAGTATAGATGACATATCAACTAACGCTGGTGAGGCGGCTGACATTCCCGCGGTGGATCCGCGCCGTGGTCTCGTGCGCAGTAGTTGCGAGATGGCCAGTGGTAGACACTGGCGGTGGACGTGTCCGGCGGCGGCCGAGTTCGGCGCAGCGAGCGCGTCCACGCGGGCGTCACGATCGTCATCCGCCCGCGATTCGTGGTACACGCGGTGGCGTGGGTGGTGCTCGGCGTCACCGCCCTGCTCGTGCTCGATCGCGGCCGCCACATGCTCGAACTGGTCGTGCTGGCGGTCGTGATCGCGCTCTTGCTGCGAGCTCCGATCGCCGCGCTCGACCGGCGCCTGCCGCGCTGGGCGGCGATCACGATCGTCGTGCTGGTCGGACTGATCGCGCTCGGCGGGCTGATCGCGCTCGGTACCGTCGAGCTGGGCGAGCAGATCGATGTCGTCGGCTCGGCCATCGAGGAGCGGATCGAGCGGGTCGACCCCGAGTCGGCGCTGGGCGAGTTCCTCGTCGAAGGGCGGGTCGCCGAACGCGTCGACGAGCATCTCGACGGGCTGCCCTCGCAGCTCGTGCTCGGCACGCCCGACCCGGCCGACGGGGCGCGGCTCGGGTTGCAGGCGTTGCTCGTGCTCGTGCTCGCCGTGTACGCGATCGTGAACGGTCCCAAGCTCGTGGAGGCGGTCGCCGAGCGCCGCCGCGGCTCGCGGTGGGTCGACGCCGTGCAGGAGGGCGTCGGAGCCGGAGCGGAACAGGTACGCCGGCTCCTCGCGGTCGCCGTGATCAACGGCCTGCTCGGGCTCGCCGTCGCCTCCGTGTTCGATCTGCCGGGCGTCACGGTGCTCGCGATGTGGGTCGGGGTGTGGTCGGTGGTGCCGATCTTCGGACCGCTCGTCGCCTACGCGCCGCTCGTCGTGCTGGCGTCGCTCGACGGCTGGCCCCAGGCCGTTGCAGTGGGTGTGCTCGCGGCCGCAGTCGCGGTGGCGAGCTGGTTCGCCGACCGGCGCTGGGCCGCCCAGGGGAGCGCCCGGCTCGGCCCGCTCGGGCTCACGCTCGGGCTCGTGGTCGGGCTGCGCTTCGGCTGGCTGACCGGTCCGCTGGTGGCGATCTTCCTCGGCGCGGCGGCCCTCTCGACCCTGGCCGCGGTGGCCCGCCGACGCGACGCGCGGATCGGGGCCCACGCCGCGTCGGACGCGGAGACGGCATCGGCGGGGCCAGCCGGGGGAGCGGTGTGGCAGCGGCTCGACGTCCGCTCGGCGGCGCGGGCGACGGCGATCACGGTCGGCATCGTCGCCGCCATCGCTGTGGTGTTGGACCTGTCGCCGGTTCCGGCGTGGGTCATCGTCGGGCTCACCCTGGCGATCGCCCTCGAACCGCTCGTCGACTGGATCGCCGAGCACACACCGCTCGGACCCGGCGCGTCCGTCGCCGCCGTGATCGTCGGCTTGCTGGCGGCCGTGACGGCGATGCTCGTCTTCGCCGTGCCCTCGGTCGCCCAGAGCATTCGCGATCTCGACGAGCAGTTACCGCGGATCGCGGCCGACCTCGAGCGGCTGCCGCTGATCGGCGACGAGCTCGCCGAGCGCGGCGTGGCCGAGCGTTTGCAGACCACCGTCAGCGAGATCCCCGACCGCCTCGCCGCCGATCCGGGGCCGGTCGAGGATGCGCTCCGGTCGGTCGGCGACGGGCTGGTCGCCACCTTCTGGGTGCTCCTGATCACGGTGACCGGCGTGCTCGACGGGCGTCGGGCGCGGGGTGGGATCCGGGCGCTCGCTCCGGCGGAACGGCGCGAGCGGGTCGACCGGGTCGACGCGATCGTGAGCCGGGTCGTGGCCCGGTACGCGGTCGGGAGCATCGTCGTCGCCGCGATCGCCGGGCTGTCGACGTTCACGATCGCGCTCGTCGGCGGCGTTCCGCTGGCGCCACTGATCGGCCTCTGGGCCGGGCTCACCAACTTCATCCCGCAGGTCGGTGGCTATCTCGGTGCCGTGCCGCTCGTGGTGCTGGCATTGACGACCGGAACCACCAAGGGTCTGATCGTGCTCGCCGTCTACGTCGTCTACATGCAGATCGAGAACCGGGTGATCCAACCGGTCATCGTCAGCAAGGCCGTCAACATCCCCCCGTTCGTGGCGATGGTCGCCGTGCTGATCGCCAGCGCCGCCGTCGGGGTCGTCGGGGCGATCCTCGTCACGCCGCTGATCGCCGTCGGAATGGCCCTGCGCAGCGAACTCGGCCGCCACGAATCGCGCCCTGCCCCCGCGGCTGCGCCCGGCCCGAGGTGACATGATCGCACCCGTGCCAGGCCTGATCGACCGGTTGATCCGTCGACCGACCGCGTTCGGCATGCTCGGCGTCGCCGTCTTGGCGGTGCTGTATCCGCTGTTCGCCGACGCCACCCAGCAGCCGTTGACGATCTTCGTCGTCCCGATCCTGATCGTCAGCGCGCTCGGCACGTGGACCGAGTCGGCGGTGGTCGGTGCGGTCGCCCTGGCGGTGGCCGCCGCGATCGCCCTGGTGAGCCACGACTTCGACACCACCGGGTTGGTCACCCGGCTGGCGGTGATGCTGGTCTGTGCCGGGCTGGCGGTGTTCCTCGCATACGAACGCGGCCGCCGCCAGGTGATGATCGACGAGTCGACGGCACGGGGCGTGCTGCTCGACGCCTTTCAGGACTCGCTCGTGCCCGAGCCGATCCCGCCGGCCGGCTTCACCGTGGCGACGCGGTACCTGCCCGGCGATACACGCCTGGCGCTCGGCGGCGACTTCTTCGACGCGATCCGGCTCCCGAACGGATCGCTCGGCTACATCATCGGCGACGTCTGCGGTCACGGTCCGCGGGCCGCCGCGTTCGGCGCCGCGGTGCGGTCCGGCTGGAAGGCCCTGGCAATGTCGGTGCCGGACGATCCGCTGTACTGGGTGAACGGCCTCGACGTCACCTTCTTCCGCCTCGGCCGCCACGCCGACACCTACGTCACGCTCAACACCGGGCTGATCGAGCTCGACGCCAACGCCCGTTGGTCGTTCGTGTCGGCCGGCCATCCGTGGCCGATCGTGATCGCCGAGCAGGTCGCGATGGTCGCCCCGATCGTCGGCCCGCCGCTCGGCGCCACCCGCGGCGCGACCTGGCAGCGCACCGAACGCACCTTGCCCACCGGCGCCACGTTGCTGCTGTACACCGACGGCTTGATCGAGAACTCGGGCCCGGGGCAAGGCCGCGGCAACGACGGTGAGGCCCGCCTCGTCGAGCACCTGCACGCGCGCCGCCTCGAACTCGACGAGCTGCTGGCCGCCTTCGGTCCGGCCGGCTTCCAGGACGACGTCGCCGTGATGACGATCAGCGTCACCGCCTCAACCATCGCCCACGATCGCCCCGCCGCCCCCGCCGTTGCGACCTGACGAGCCGAACGTCGCGTCGAGGGCGGCGCGGAGGTCCTCGATCAGGTCGGCCGGGTCTTCGAGACCAATCGAGAAGCGCAAGTGGCCGAACGAGCGGAACGGCTCGGGGTAATACGCCACGCGTGCGCCGGTGGTGCCGACGTACACGATCAACGACTCGTCATGGCCCAGCGACACGGCCGAGGTGATCACCCGCAGGTTGGCGACGAAGCGGTTGTGGACCGCCACCGCGGCGTCGGTGGGGACGTCGAGGGCCAGCGCCATCATGCCTCCGAAGCCGCCCTGCATCTGCCGGCGCGCCAGCTCGTGCTGTGGATGCGAGGCGAGCCCCGGATAGGCGACGTGGGCAACTCGCGGGTCGGCGTCGAGGAACTCGGCCACCGCCGCGGCGGTCGCGTTGTGCTGGCGGAGGCGCAGCGGCAACGTGATCGAGCCGCGGTTGATCAGCCACGCGTTGAACGGGCTGACGACACCGCCGACGTCGACCATCGCGTCGCTCTTGATGCGCTCGATCAGCTCCCGGCGGCCAGCCACCGAGCCGCCCATCGCGTCACCGTGACCGTTCACGTACTTCGTCAACGAATGGATCGACAGGTCGGCACCCAGGGCCACCGGACGCACCATCGGCGGCGGGGTGAACGTGGCGTCGAGCGAGAGCAGGGCTCCGCCGGCGTGGGCGACCTCGGCCAGCGCGGCGACGTCGGCGAGGCGGGTCGTCGGGTTGGCGCACGTCTCGGTGTGCACGAGCTTGGTGGCACCGGGGCGGATCGCGGCGCGCACGGCCTCGGGGTCGGCCGTGTCGACCAGCGTGGCCGTGATCCCGTACTTCTCGGGCAGCAGCTCGGTGAACAGGCGGAACGTCGCCTCGTAGGTCTGGTCGCCGACGACGACGTGATCACCCGTGCGCAGGAACGTGAAGAACACGGCGTGCAGGGCGGCGACCCCGGAGGCCAGCACCACCGCGTCCTCGGCGTGCTCGAGAGCCGCCAGCTTGGCCTGCAGGGCGGGCTGGTTGGCGCCGCTGTTGCGCGTGTACAGGGGCACGTCGGTGCCCGACCAGCTGATTGCCGAAGGGTCGTCGGGCAGGGCGTAGGAGTTGGCGAGCACGATCGGCGTGCGGATCGCGCCCGAGCCGGCGTCGATCGAGTTCCCGGCGTGGACCGCCTGGGTGGCCTCGCGCAGGGTGCGCGGATCGTGCTTGTCGGGGCGTGCGCTCACCCGCCCGACCGTAGCGGCGGGCGTCCGGGCTGCGCCCGGCCGCTAGCGCCGCAGGCGCACGACCTGAACTGCCGCGGCAGCAGCCGCGATCAACAC
>JAEZFY010000097.1 GCA_023417265.1 Actinomycetes bacterium
ACCGCGTGGGCGTCGGCCAGGCGCTGGGCAGCCGCCAGGTTGTGCTCGAGCGCGTCGAGGTCGACGACCAGGGCGGGCGTGGGCAGCTCGGCACGGCGCATCGCACCCATCCTGGCGCGCGCCGCCGCCGGTAGCCTGGCTGGCCGTGCCAGAGTTCCAGACTTCGCCGGGGATGCGCGACATCCTCGCCCCCGAATCGGGGCGCTGGCGCCGTCTCACGAGCGTGTTCGCCGAGGTTGTCGAAGCGGCCGGCTACGGCCAGATCATCCCCCCGCTGATGGAGGACATCGGCGTGTTCGCCCGGATCGGCGACGCCACCGACGTGGTCACCAAGGAGATGTACGACTTCGTCGACAAGGGCGAGCGTCATGTCGCCCTGCGCCCCGAGCAGACCGCCAGCGTGTGCCGGGCGTTCGTCGAGCACCGCCCGACCACGCCGTGGAAGGCGTGGTACTCGGGCTCCAACTTCCGCTACGAGAAGCCCCAGCGCGGGCGCTACCGCCAGTTCGACCAGGTCGGCGTCGAGGTGCTCGGCGCCGACGACCCCTACCTCGACGTCGAGGTGATCGCTCTGGCGTGGGAGTTCTACCGCCGGCTCGGGCTGCAACAGGTCGAACTCAAGCTCAACAGCCTCGGCGAACCCGACGATCGGGCCCGTTACACCGAGGCGCTGCGCACGCACTTCACCGCGGCCGGCGATGCGCTCAGCGAGCAGAGCCGGACGACGCTCGTCAAGAACCCGTTACGGGTGCTCGACTCGAAGCGTCGCGAGGACGCCCCGATCGTGGCTGCCGCACCGACGATCGACGCGTTCTGGTCAGACGCCGCGGCCGAGCACTTCGCCACCGTGCGCGCTGGGCTCGACGCGCTCGCGATCCCGTACACGCTCGACATGAAGCTCGTCCGCGGGCTCGACTACTACCGGCGCACGACGTTCGAGTTCGCCGGGGGCACGCTCGACTCGGCCCAGAACGCGCTTGGCGGCGGCGGCCGCTACGACGGACTCGTCGAGAGCCTCGGCGGGCCGGCCACCCCCGGCGTCGGGTTCGCGCTCGGCGTCGACCGCACGCTGATCGCCTGCGACGACGAAGGCGTGTTCGCCGCGCCCGCAGCAGCGGTCGACGTGTTCGTCGTCGACACCAACGGTGGTGCCGAGGCGCTGGCGATCACGCACGAACTGCGCGCCGCCGGTATCTCGGCCGACCGGGCCTTCGACAACCGCTCGATGAAGTCGCAGATGAAAGGCGCCGACCGCTCGGGCGCCGCGTTCGCCGTGATCGTCGGTTCCGACGAGGCGGCCGCCGCGACCGCGGTCGTCCGCCCCCTGCGCGGCGAACACGGTGACCAGGTCACCGTCCCCCGTTCCGATCTCCTGACGTACCTCCAGAAAGCGCTGTGACCGTGACCTCCCAGAGCAGCACCTCCATGCGAACCCACCAGTGCGGCGAGCTGCGCGCCGAGCACATCGGCCAGGCGGTGGCGCTCACCGGATGGGTCGCGCGCCGCCGCGAGCACGGCGAGAAGCTGGCGTTCGTCGACCTGCGCGACCACACCGGGCTCACCCAGTGCGTCGTCGACAACGACGTCGATGTGCGCTCCGAGTACGTCGTGCGGATCACCGGCATCGTGCGCGCCCGCCCGGCGGGCACCGTCAACGCCAACCTGCCCACCGGCGAGATCGAGATCGGCGAGTGCCACGTCGAGGTGCTCCGCAAGGCCGTCCCGCCACCGTTCCCGGTCGATGCCCGCGCCGACGACGTCGACGAGAACGTGCGCCTCCAGTACCGCTACCTCGACCTGCGCCGCGAACGCATGCAGAAGAACCTGCGCGTGCGCTCGTCGGTCAACGCCGCCGTGCGGGCGGCGATGGTGCGCCAGGGGTTCGTCGAGGTCGAGACGCCGATGCTCGTGCCGTCCACGCCCGAGGGAGCTCGCGAGTTCCTCGTGCCGGCCCGCAAGGAGCCCGGCTCGTTCTACGCCCTGCCGCAGTCGCCGCAGTTGTTCAAGCAACTGCTGATGGTGGGCGGCGTCGACCGCTACTTTCAGATCGCCCGCTGCCTGCGTGACGAAGACCTGCGCGCCGACCGCCAGTACGAGTTCATGCAGCTCGACATGGAGATGAGCTTCGTCGGTCAGGACGACGTCCTCGACGCCGTGTCGGAAGCGGTGCTCGACGCCGCCGAGGCCGCCACAGGTACGCGCCCCGGGCCGATCGAGCGGATCACCTGGCGCGAGGCGATGGAACGGTTCGGGGTCGACAAACCCGACCTGCGCTTCGGGATGGAGCTGGTCGAGCTCACCGACGTGTTCGCCGCGACCGAGTTCAAGGCGTTTGCCGGGGCCGCGTCGATCAAGGGCATCGGCGTGCCCGGCAAGGCCCACGAGTTCGGCCGCAACCAGCTCGACAAGCTCACCGATCGGGCCAAGTCGCTCGGCGCCAAGGGCCTGGTGTGGATCAAGGTCGGTGGCGACGGCGGGTTCGACAGTCCGGTGGCCAAGTTCCTGTCGGACGCCGAGCGGGCCGAGGTCGGCACGCGGCTCGGCGCCACGCCCGACGACCTGCTGCTGATCGTCGCCGACGACTGGGACACGACCGTCGAGGTACTCGGGCAGTTGCGCAACGACCTCGGCCGCCCGCCGGTGCACGAAGGTCCGTACCGCTACGTGTGGGGCACCGAGTGCCCGCTGGTCGTCGGCGTCGACAAGGAGACCGGTCGGCCCAAGCCCGGCCATCACCCGTTCACGCGGCCCAACCCCGACGACTTGCACCTGTTCGAGAGCGACCCGATGCAGGTCCGCTCGATCGCCTACGACCTCGTGCTCAACGGTTGGGAGCTCGGTTCCGGCTCGATCCGGATCCACGAACCCGAGCTGCAGAAGCGCGTCTTCCAGGCGCTCGGCATCAGCGACGAGGAAGCAGAGCGCAAGTTCGGGTTCTTCCTCAACCCGTTCGAGTACGGCGCTCCGCCGCACGGCGGGTTCGCGTTCGGCCTCGACCGGCTCGTCGCGATCCTGGCGGGCGAGGAGAACATCCGCGAGGTGATCGCCTTCCCGAAAACCCAGTCGGGCCAGGACCCGATGACCAACGCCCCCGTGCCGGGCGACCCCAAGCAGCTCAGCGAGCTCGGGTTGCGGGTGCTGCCCAAGGTCGACTAGCTCCGATCGGGGCCGCCCGCCCGCCGGGCGCGACGATGGCGGGATGGCGACGACCCACTTCCGCACGTGCCCGCTGTGTGAGGCCGGCTGCGGTCTCGAGATCACCGTCGACGCGGGTGCCGTCACACGCATCCGCGGCGACATGGCCGACGTCTACAGCCACGGCTTCATCTGCCCCAAGGGGTCCACACTCAAGCAACTCCACGACGACCCGGACCGGCTGCGGCGCCCGCTCGTGCGCCGCGACGGCGAGCTCGTCGAAGTCGACTGGCCGACCGCGTGGGAGGCCGTCCACCAGGGGTTGCGGGCCGTCATCGACACCCACGGGCGCGACGCGGTGGCGATCTACCTCGGCAACCCGACCGCCCACAACGTCGGCGCGATCCCGTACGTGCCCGGCGTCGCGCGTTCGTTCGGAACCACCAACATCTACTCGGCCAGCACGGTCGACCAGCGCCCCAAGGAAGTCGCCTCCGGGCTGATGTACGGCGGCTACACGATCGCCGTGCCCGACATCGACCGCACCGACTTCCTGCTGTGCCTCGGTGCCAACCCGTTTGCCAGCAACGGCAGCCTCGCCACCGCCCCCGACTGGCCCGGCCGGCTCGAAGCGATCATCGCTCGCGGCGGCGAGGTCGTCGTCGTCGACCCGCGGCGCACACGCACCGCCGAGGCGGCGACACAGTGGCTGCCGATCCGCCCGGGCACCGACGCGTTGCTGCTCGCCGCGCTGGTCGTCACGATCGTCGAGGAGGGCCTCGCCGCCCCAGGCCGGCTCGCCGCCGAGGGACTGCTCGCCGGTTACGACGACGCCGTTGCTGCGCTCGCCGGGCTGACCCCCGAAGCGGTCGCCGGCGTCACCGGGATCGACGCCGAGACGACGCGCGACCTCGCCCGCCGGCTGGCCGCCGCGCCGAGCGCCGCGGTGTACGGCCGGATGGGCACGACCACGCAGCAGTTCGGCACGCTCGCGAGCTGGCTGGTCGACGTGCTCAACATCGTCACCGGCAACCTCGACCGCCCTGGCGGAGCGATGTTCGCCAAGGCCGCGGCCGGGCAGGCGAACACGCGGGGAACCCCGGGGAGCGGGCGCGGGGTGCGCATCAACCGCCGCCAGAGCCGCGTGCGCGGGTTGCCGGAAACGCTCGGCGAGTTCCCGGTCGCGGCGCTCGCCGAGGAGCTCGACACGCCCGGCGACGGGCAGATCCAGGCGTTGATCACGATTGCCGGCAACCCGGTGCTGTCGACGCCCAACGGGGCCCGGCTCGACGCCGCGCTGGCGAACGTCGGCTTCATGGTGTCGGTCGACATCTACGTCAACGAGACCACCCGCCACGCCGACGTGATCCTGCCGGTACCGAGCCCGCTGCAGAAGCCGCACTACGACCTGGCCCTGCTGCAGCTGGCGATCCGCAATGTCGCCAACTGGTCCGAGCCGGTGTTGCCGCTCGACGACGAGCAACCCGACGAGTGGGAGGTGCTCGCCAAGCTGGCGGCGATCGGCGCCGGGCTCGGGCCCGACACCGAACCGACGGCGATCGACGACGTGGTCTACGCCACCATCAGCCAGGGCAGCCCGCCCGAGGTCACCGACGCGGTCGCCGAAACGGGGCGCCGCGGCCCGGCCCGCCTGATCGACCACATGCTGCGCGTCGGCCCGTACGGCCTGACGCTCGACGATCTGCTCGCCAACCCGCACGGGATCGACCTCGGCGCGCTCGAGCCGCGCCTTCCCGAGGCGCTGCGCACGCCGTCCGGGCAGGTCGAGATGGCACCCGAGCCGATCGTCGCCGACGTCGCCCGCCTGCGTGCGGCGCTCGCCGACACCCCCGACCGCAACGGCGAGTTCTTGCTGATCGGCCGTCGCCACCTGCGCTCGAACAACTCGTGGATGCACAACATCGGTGTGCTCGTGAAGGGCCGCCCCCGGTGCACCGTGCTGGTCCACCCCGA
>JAEZFY010000161.1 GCA_023417265.1 Actinomycetes bacterium
TGTCGCCGAGTTCCTTGAGGTCCAGCCCGGCGCAGAACACCGGGTCGGCACCGGTGACGATGACGACGTCGACGGCGTCATCGTTCTCCGCCTCGCGCAGCGCGCTGTAGAACTGGCTGCGCAGCGCCGCGGACAGCGCGTTGCGCGCATCGGGTCGGTTCAGCGTCAACGTGCGAATCCGATCGCGCGTGTCGATGAGCAGGACGTCGGAGGCGTTGGTCATTCGCTCACCGTATCGGGGCACCCGCCCGCGCCTATCGTGGAGGTCATGTGCCGAAACATCACCGAATTGCGTGGTCTGGAACCGGCGGCGACCGACGAGGAGGTCGAGGCCGCCGCGCGTCAGTACGTCCGCAAAGTCAGCGGTGTGCAGAAGGTGTCGGCCGCGACCGAGGGCCCGTTCGAGGCGGCCGTCGCCACGATCGCCGAGGTCACGACGCAGCTGTTGGCGCAGCTCCCCGAGCGCAAGGTTCCTCCGCCGACGCTGCCGCCGCTGCGCCGCATCGCCACCCGTCGCGCCGGATAGCCCAGCACGCACAGCGGAGCGCGAGCGGTAGCCTGCCATGGGTGTCGACGGAACCAATTGCGGTAGCAAATGAACTGACGCTGCCGGGTGAACGGCGGCTGATCCGTCCGGGCACACGCGGGTTCACGCTCTTGCTGTCGGCGGCGATGGCGATGACCGCACTCGGCATCGACACCCTGCTCCCGGCGTTCGACGACATCCGCGCCGAGTTCGGGCTCGCCAGCGACGCCACCAGCGTCGCCGGTCTGGTCACCGCCTTCATGGTGGGGTTCGGTCTGGGACAGTTCCCGGCCGGCCTGCTCGCCGACCGCTACGGCCGCCGGCCCGTGCTGTGGGGCGGGCTCGCGCTCTACATCGTCGGGGCCGCGGCGTCCGCGCTCGCCCCCTCGCTCGGGATGATGATTGCCGCCCGGTTCCTGTGGGGGCTCGGCGCGGCCGGCCCGCGGGTGGCCGTCACGGCGCTCGTGCGCGACTCCTACGTCGGTGCCGAGATGGCCAAGCAGATGTCGACGATCATGTCGATCTTCCTGATCGTGCCGATGATCGCCCCGGCGCTTGGCCAGGGATTGCTGGCCCTCGGCCCGTGGCAGCTCACCTTGTGGTTCTGCGCGGTGGCGGCACTGCTCGTGATCGTCGCCGCCAGCTACCTCGAGGTGCCCGCCCGCAGCGCCGCGCGCGAACCGCTGTCGGCGCGCTCGGTGTGGGCCGACTGGAAGGCCGTCGTCAAGTCGCCCGGCACCGGCTACTGGATCCTCGCGACGTGTGCGATCACGTCGGCGTTCATGTCGTACATCGCCTCGTCCGAGAACATCGTCGACGAGGTGTTCGGGTTGAAGCGCTGGTTCGTCCTGATCTTCGGCGTGTTCGCCCTGTCGATGGCGATCGCCACCAACGTCAACGGACGCTTCGTGGTGCGGCTCGGGCTGACCCGCATCCTCACGGTCATGCCGATCGCCTTGATCGTGGTGTCGGGCGCGCTCTGCCTGGCCGCGGTGGTCACCGACGGCCGCCCGCCGGTGGCTGTGTTCCTCGTGCTGATCACGGCCGTGATGATGTGTCAGCAGATCCTGCTGGTGAACATCAACTCGGCGGCGATGATCCCGCTCGGCCACGTCGCCGGCTCAGCGGCGGCGCTGATCGGCGCGACGCCGATGGTCGTCGGCGCGCTGGCCGGCAGCCGGATCGACGCCCAGTTCGACGGCACCGTGCAGCCGCTCTCGATCGCGTTTCTCGTGGCCGCCGTGCTGACCGCGCTCGCCGTGTGGCGGGCGCTCGTGCTCACCCGCCGAGCCGGCTGATCGCCTCGGCGACGGCCAGCACGCGGCGGGCGTTGTCGACGTGCAGGTTCTCGATCATCCGCCCGTCGACGGTGACGACGCCTTTGCCCTCGGCGACCGCCGCGTCGAACGCGGCGATCACGCGCTCGGCGTGGTCGACCTCGTCGGCCGACGGGGCCCACACCTCGTTCGCCGGCTCGACCTGGCCGGGGTGCACGAGCGTCTTGCCGTCGAAGCCGAGCAGCTTGCCCTGGCGGGCCTCGGCGACGAAGCCGTCGGCATCGCGGACGTCGTTGTAGACACCGTCGAGGATCACCTTGCCAGCCTCGCGGGCGCCGAGCAGGGCGGTCGTCAGGTGCGGCAGCAATGCCGTCCGGTCGGCCGACACGCCGCAGCGCAGCTCCTTGATCAGGTCGTTGGTGCCCATCACGAGCACGTTGACGCGCGGGTGGGCGGCGATCTGGCGCACGTCGAGGATCGCCGTCGGCGTCTCGATCATCGCCCAGATCGTCAACTCGCCCGGGGCCCCGGCGGCGGCCAGCCGCTCCGACACCTCGTCGAGGTAGGCGACCGAGTTGACCTTGGGGATCACGACCGCGGCGGCGCCCGAGGTGGCGATCGCGTCGAGGTCCTCGATGCCCCACGGCGTGTCGAGCCCGTTGGCCCGGATCGTGATCTCGCGGTTGCCGTACTCGCCCGAGCGGGCCGCGGCCACCGCGTTCGCCCGGGCGTCGGCCTTGGCGTCGGGGGCGACCGCGTCCTCGAGGTCGAAGATCAGCGCGTCGGTAGGGATCGCCTTGGCCTTCTCGAGGGCGCGCTCGTTCGACGACGGCATGTACAACACCGACCGTCGGGGGCGCAGTTCGGTCGCCGGTTCAGAAGCCATACGCGGTCGCCAGTTCCGGGTCGCGGGCGGCGAGCTGCCGGGCGAGGGCGACGACCACCTGGCACTGCTTGACCGAGGCGTCGTCCTCCATCTTGCCGTCGAGCATGATCGCCCCGGTGCCGTCGCCCATCGCCTCGATCACGCGCATCGCGTGGGCCACGTCGGCCGGGTCGGGGCTGAACACCTTCTTGGCGATCGCGATCTGCGCCGGGTGCAGCGACCACGCGCCGACGCAGCCGAGCAGGTAGGCGTTGCGGAACTGGTCCTCGCAGGCCGTCGTATCGGCGATGTCGCCGAACGGGCCGTAGTAGGGGAGGATCCCGGTGGCCGCACAGGCGTCGACCATGCGGGAGATCGTGTAGTGCCACAGGTCCTGCTGATAGGTGGCACGCGAGGCCTCGGCGTCGTCGGGGTTGGGGTCCTGGCGGACGAGATAACCGGGATGCCCACCGCCGACCCGGGTGGTCTTCATGCGCCGGTTGGCGGCCAGGTCGGCGGGGCCCAGCGACAGGCCCTGCATGCGCGGCGAGGCGTTGCAGATCTCCTCGACGTTGGCCACGCCGCGGGCGGTCTCGAGGATCGCGTGCACGAGCAGCGGCTCGGTGAGCCCGGCCTTGGCCTCGAGCTGGGCGAGCAGGCGATCGACGTAGTGGATGTCCTCGGGGCCCTCGACCTTCGGGATCATGATCACGTCGAGTGCCTCGCCGGCGTCGAGCACGGCCGCGGTGAGGTCGTCGAGCCCCCACGGCGAGTCGAGGCTGTTGACCCGCGTCCAGAACTGGGTGTCGCCGAACTCGACGTGCTTGGCGACGTCGACGAGCCCAGCCCGAGCGGCCTCCTTGTCGGCCGCCGGCACACCGTCTTCGAGGTTGGCGAGCAACACGTCGACGGTGGGGGCGAGGTCGGGCAGCTTGCCGCGCATCTTCTCGTTGTGCGCCGGGAAGAAGTGGATCGCCCGGCTCGGCCGCACGGGGATCTCGTGCAACGGCGCCGGTGCTCCGACCGCCAGCGGCTTGAAGAAGTCCTTGGGAGAGCGCACGCAGCAAACGGTAGTTGCCCCTGTCACGCATCCCCCAAGCCGTCAACCGTGTGCGTCGAGAGCCCCAACCTGGATGCTGTGGCAGGACAGGTGGCCGGTTCGCCCAGTTGTCCTGCCACAGAGCCTCGCCCCGGATGCTGTGGCAGGACAGGTGGCAGGTTCGTCCAGTTGTCCTGCCACAGAGTTGCGGGCGAAGGGCGCTCAGTCGGCGAGGTCGCGGAGCCAGGCGGGGAGGCGGGTCGGTTTGCCTTCGAGGGTGAGGCAGCCGTGGGCGGTCACGCCCGTGGCCCGGACCGACACACCGAGCGGGCCGGCGACGGTGAGCAGGTACTGCATCTGGAACGTGGTGCGGGTGACGTCGGCGAGCTTGAGGTGGATGTCGACCGGCTCGTCGAAGCGCAGCGGCTGGCGATAGCGCAGCGACACCTCGAGCACCGCCATGTCGCCGTCGGCGCGCAGCGACTCGTACGGGTGCCCGACGTGGTCGAGGTAGCGCACGCGGGCCTCCTCCATCATCGGCAGGTAGCGCGAGTGGTGGACGATGCCCATCGCGTCGGTCTCGGCGAAGCGCACCCGCACCTGATGGGTGAACGGGTAGTCGGCCGGGTCGGTGGAGGGGTCGGCGCTGATCCGCACGGTGCGACCCTACGTGCACGCCTGCGCCCGGGCGACGTCGGTCCGAATCGGATGCCGGGTGGTCCGAGCAAGATCGCCAAACTGTGCGCCGTGACCCCGGCGATCGACCAACTCAAGGCCGCCGGCGTCGGCTACAGCGTGCACGAGTACGCGCGCGACGAGGGTGCCGCCGGCGGCTACGGGCTCGAGGCCGCCGCCAAGCTCGGGCTCGACCCCGACTCGGTGTTCAAGACGCTGCTCGTCACCTACGCCGACGGTTCCGGGCGGCCCGCCCAGGCGGTGGCGATCGTGCCGGTCTCGGGCAAGCTCTCGCTGAAAGCCATGGGCATCGCGCTCGGCACGAAGAAGATCGAAATGTGCGACCCGAAGCTGGCCGAACGGGTCACCGGCTACGTGGTCGGCGGGATCAGCCCGTTCGGCCAACGCAAGCGCCTCCCGACCGTGCTCGACGAGACGGCCACGCTGTTCGACACGATCTACGTGTCGGGCGGCAAGCGCGGCCTCGACCTCGGCGTCGCCCCGGCGGACGTCATCGCCGTGCTCGCCGCGGCGGTCGCCGACATCGCCGCCTGACGACCTCGTGAGAACGTTGCGCCGGATCTGCGCAGACTGCTCACGAGGTCGCGTCCGTAGCGGGGTGCCGCAGCATCGCTTCGATACGGGCGACGCGCGTGCGGGCCGGCGGATGTGACGACCCGAGCCGGGCCCGCCAGCCCACCGCCCGCTGACCCCCGCCGAGCCGGATGATCGCTCGCAGAGCGTCGGCGAGCGGGCGCCCGTACCCCATCCGCACGGCCCGCCGATCGGCCTCGAACTCCGAGTTGTGACCGACGAGGTTGGCCAGCCCGTCCGAGGCGTACAGGGCGGCGAGGAACACCCACGACACGGCGGTGAGCAGGTAGGCCACCGCGCGGCCGATCACGGTCAGCGCCGGCGAGCCGGCGGCGAAGCTGTCGGTGGCGGCGCGGGCGACGTTCTGCAGGAAGAACCCGACCCGGGCCAGGAGCAGCACGGGCAGCGAGAGCCAGTGCCCCACCGTGAGGGCTGCGGTGTGCCAGCCGAGGTGGTGGCTGAGCTCGTGGGCGAGCACCCCGGCGAGCTGGCGCGGCGACAAGGCGTCGATGGCGAAGCTCGTGACGACGAGCAACCGCCCGCCGCAGGCGTAGGCGTTGAGCTCGTCCGAGTCGATCACGCGCACGGCGAAGCTCGCCTGGGGCAGGTTGACGCGCAACGCCAGGTCGCGCCAGATCGGGTCGATCACCTCGAGCTCGGACGCGTCAGGCCGGCGGGCGCCGAGCAAGCGCGTCAGCACCGCCACCTGGATCCACGGCACGAGCAGCAGCGCCCCGAGCGCCAGCCAGCCCACGGGGAACCACCAGTACGGAACGTCGGTGACGAGTCCGACCGGCAGCCACACGACGGCGAGCGCGAGCAGCCAGAACGGCAGCAACGCGACCACGGGCACGATCGCGGTGAGTGCCGAGACCTCGACGTGGCGGGCCCCCGGACCGGTGCTGCCGCGCGCTGCCATCGGAGCAAGGATACGGAACCACGGCGGTCGGCTCGGCGTGGGAACGGCCGCCCGTAACCTCGTTCAAGTGACCCACCGGCCGGCCGATGAACAGGGCGTGGAACCGGCGGTGACGTCCAGTGGCATCATCGCGTCCGAGGCGGTCCGCGAACTCCTGGAACGAGCCGCCAGCGAACAGGCGGCGAGCCCCGGGGTGGCCCGCCAGCTCGCCCTGCAAGCCCGCGTGGTCGCCCGCGCCGAAGCCGACCGGGTCGGTGAGGCCGAGGCGCTGTACCGGCTGGCGAGCTTGGCGCACGCCAACGGTCAACCCGACGATGCGTTCCGGATGGCGCTCGAAGCCAGCGAGATCGCTGCCGAGCACGGCCACCGGGTGCTCGAAGCGTGGGCCGTGCACCTGCTCGGGGTCGTGCACTACCAGGCGTCGAGCTTCGGTGCTGCGCTCGACCGGTGCCAGCGCGCACTCGAGTTGTACCAAGCGTCCACCGACGGCGTCGACGCCGGCAACATGCTCAACACGATCGCCGCGATCTACCACTCGATGGGCGACACCGAGCGGGCGATCGCCACCTACGAGCAGGCGCTGGCCGCGGCCGAGCCGTACGGCCGGTCCGATCTGGTGGCACTGGTTCTCGGCAACATCGCCCGCATCCGGGCATCCCGGTCGGAGTACCTCGCCGCCGTGTCGATGGGTCGCCGGGCGGTGGCAATGGCGCGCGACCACCAACCGTCGATCGTCACCAGCCTGCTGGCCGACCTCGGCGAGTCCTACATGGGCCTCGCCGACCACGCCCGGGCAGCGCAGTGCTTCCGTGAAGCGCGCCAGATCCTGATCGAACGCTCCGAGCAGGGCGACGAGCCGCCCGCTTCGGCGCACCTCGGCGTGATCGTCGCCGAAGGCCGCGTGGCGATCCGGCGCGGCGCGCTCGACGAGGCGATCGCCGTGCTCCAGGCGGCGCTCGACCTGTCGCAACGCACCGGATCGCGCGAGTACGAGCTGGAGATCGACGAGCTACTGGCCACCGCGTTCAAACGCACCGGCCGCTTCGAGGAAGCGCTCGAGGCACGCGAGCGCCACGACGAGTTGCGCCGCGAGCTGTTGACCCACGCCGGCGAGTTGCGGGTACGCACGATCGAGGTCGCCAGCGCGACCACGATCGCCCGCTTGCAGGGCGAAATCGTGCGGCTCCGCGACGCCGGTCGGCAGGACGATGTCGACGCCTCCTCGTTCGACGTGCACACGCTCGAAGCGTTCCAGCAGCTGGCGATGCTGATGGAGTTCCGCGACTCGGAGAACGGCGAGCACACCGGGCGTGTCGGCGACCTGGCGGCCGAGATGGCGCACGCGCTCGGCGAGCCGCCGGAGTGGTGCGAGCAGTTGCGCATGGCGGCCCGCCTGCACGACGTCGGCAAGGTGGCCGTGCCCGACTCGGTGCTCACCAAGACGGGTGCGCTCACCGTCGAGGAGTACGAACTGATGAAGGCGCACACGTCGATGGGTCATCGGATCCTCGCGGCGACGAGCACCCCGATGTTCCAGACCGCGGCCGAGATCGCCCAGTCGCACCACGAGTGGTGGGATGGCGGTGGCTATCCGCTCGGCATCGGCGGCACGTCGATCGCCCTGTCCGGGCGGATCGTGGCCGTCGCCGACGTGTTCGACGCGCTGTGCAGCGAGCGTCCCTACAAGCGCGGGTGGGCGCGGGCGGAAGCCGCGCGGTTCGTCGTGTCGGGCGCCGGGGTGCAGTTCGATCCGCAGGTGGTGGCCGCGTTCGTCACGGTGATGCGCGCCCGCGATCCCGAGCTCGGCCTGTAGCCCGGCAGGGGTTGTTGCTTGGTGGTCGCTTCGCCTCTGGGGGCGCGATCAGCGCAGCGCCCCGGCAACCCACCGGCCGACGTGCCCGGCAAGTTCGTTCGGCGCGACCTCGAGGCGCCCGTTGCGCCAGGCGTTGCTGAACGACGACACCGCCCCGAGCACGCCGATGCTGAGCAGCTGGGGGTCGTTGTCGGCGATCTGCCCTGACGCTTGCGCCTCGCGGACGAGCGCGAGCACGTCGTCGAGGTACACGCTCGACCCTTCGGCGAGCACGTCGGCCAGGGCCGGGTCGCCCTTCTCGACGTCGACGAGAGCGAAGTAGTTGGCGTGTTCGGCCATGAACAGCACGCTCGCCTCGACGCCGTGCACGATCCGGGCGAGGGCGTCGTCGCCGGGCCGGAAGGCCGCCTTCTGGGCTTGGCGGAGGCGCCGCCGCATGGTGCGCACGAGCTCGGCGAACAGGTCGAGCTTGGTGGGGAAGTACCAGTAGAACAAGCCCTTGGCCACGCCAGCCGAGGCGCAGATGTCGCTGATCCGCGTCTTCGCGTAGCCGTGCTCGGCGAACAGCACGACTGCGGCGTCGATCAGCTGCTGCTTGCGTTGGCGCCCTTGCTCGGTGAGCTGGCGGGCGGGAACCGCAGGCGTGCCGGCGGTGGCGCTCACGCCATCAGTAGAGCCGCAGCTTGACCGCCCGGTCAAGCCGGGTCAGTTCCGCGAGAGCCGGACTCCACCGTGCAGCTGGTAGAACGGCGGCCGTGACCACCCCGGTGCAGCCTGGTTGTGAACCGTTCGCGCACGTCGCCGGCGGCCACCTCGGAGCGCTCGTCCTGCACGGCTTCACCGGCACGCCGGCCTCGATGCGCCCGCTCGCCCAGGCGCTCGCTGACGCCGGCCTCGACGTCGAACTGCCGCGCCTCCCCGGCCACGGCACCGCGATCGCCGACATGCTCACCACCGGTTGGGCCGACTGGTACGCCGAAGCCCTGCGGGCGCACGCCGAGCTGGCCACCCGCGTGCCACAGATCGTCGTCGTCGGGCAGAGCATGGGCGGCACGCTGGCGCTCACCGTCGCCCTCGACCGCCCGGTGGCCGGCGTCGTGGCGATCAACCCGCTCGTGCGCGATCGCGGGGTCGATGTCCACGAGTTGCTCGACGACCTGATCGGCGACGGGGTCACCGTCGCCCCTGGCGGCCCGTCCGACATCGCCGACCCCGACGCCTCCGACCTCGCCTACACCGATTCGCCGCTCGTTCCGTTGCGCTCGTTGCTCGTCGAGGGCGCCCGCCCGCTTGCCGCCCGGCTCGCCGAGGGCGCGGCCCCGTTACGCCTCTTCACGTCGCGCCACGACCACGTCGTCGAACCCGCCGACAGCGAGCACCTGGCCACCGTTTGGGGTGCCGCCGTCGAACACACCTGGCTCGAGCGCAGCTACCACGTGGCCACGCTCGACTACGACCGCGACCTGATCATCGACGCCACGCTGCGGTTCGTCGCCGGGTTCGCGGCGCCGGCCCGGGTGCCGTGATGGGGCCGCAGGCATGGGGGGTGCGGTGATGGCCGGGCTGCTGGCGGCGATCCCGAGCCCGTCGTTCGACCGGATCGCACTGGGCCCACTCAACCTGCGCATGTACGGCTTGATGATCGCGCTCGGCGTGATCGCCGCGGTGTGGCTCACCGGGCGTCGGCTCGCCGAGCGCGGCTACAGCACCCCTGCCGACGCCGGCAACGACGCCAGCGCGATCGCCATGTGGGGCGTCGCCGGCGGCATCATCGGCGCCCGGCTGTATCACGTCGCCACCGACTGGCACCGCTTCGAGGACAACCTCGGCGACATCCCCAAGGTGTGGCAAGGCGGCCTCGGCATTCCCGGCGGGATCGCCCTCGGCGCCGCGTTCGGCGTCTACGCCGGTCGCCAGCGCGGCATTCCCGCCCGCGAGCTGCTCTCGCTGGCGGCCCCGGCGCTGCCGCTCGCCCAAGCGATCGGGCGGTTCGGCAACTGGTTCAACCAAGAGCTCTACGGCCGCCCCACCGACCTGCCGTGGGCGCTCGAGATCGACGCCGACCACAACGGCAGCCACCCCGCCGGCACGACGTTCCACCCGGCCTTCCTCTACGAAGCGCTGTGGAACTTCGGCCTGTGCGGGCTGCTGCTGTGGATCGACCGGCGCTGGGGCAACCGGCTCGGTGCCGGGAAGCTGTTCGCCGTGTACGTCCTCGGCTACGGCGTCGGGCGGCTGTGGATCGAGAGCCTGCGGATCGACGCCGCCACGAAGGTTGCCGGATTGCGCTGGAACCAGTGGATGGCGATGGCGCTGATCGTCGGCGGCCTGGTGTGGCTGATCGCCGCCAAGAATCGCCCGTGGGCGCCGTCACGGCGTTCGACCTGGCCCTCGCACGACGAGTTCGCCGACGAAGCCGACGACGATCAACCTGGCCAAGCCGGTGAGCTCGTCCGTGAACCGGACGACACGCTGGCGGAGCCGGTCGACGAGCTCGCCGCGCTCGACGGCGTCGCCGTCGACGACGCCACGCCCGACGCCGGGCGCGAGTAACCCACGACGTCAGGGCTTCGACACGGGCCGGGCGCGGCCGGCCGGGCGTGCACCGGGCAGACTGCCGGGGTGTCGACCCGGCTGACCCTCGCCACGATCACCCTCGTGGCCGCCCTGATCGGCCTCAACTTCACGGTTCTCAAGTACGGGCTCGAGCACTCGTCCCCGATCCTGCTGACGGCGATGCGTTCGTCACTCGGCGGCCCCGTGCTGTTCGCGTTCGCCTGGCTGCGCGGTGAGCGGCTGCCGCGTCACCGGCGCGACTGGCTCAACGTGGCGGTCGTGAGTTTCAGCATCACCACCGTGTCGAGTGCGCTGTTGGTGATGGGCACACGACGGGTGCCCTCCGGTGTGGCCTCGTTGCTGTCGAGCACGATGCCGCTGTTCACGGCGGTGCTGGCGGTGATCCTGCTGCGTTCGCGGCTCACCCGCCGGGCGATCGCCGGGCTGGTCGTCGGCTTCGCCGGGACGGCGACGCTCGCCGCGCCGGCCATGGAGGGCGGCAGCCAGACGATCGGGGTGATCGTGCTCGTACTGTCGGCGATCGCCTGGGCCTACGGCACGGTGCACATGAAGTGGCGCGACATGACGCGTGTGGCGCCGGTGATGCTGGTGGCGATCCAGCTGATCATGTCGGCACTCGTCCTGATCCCGCTCGGCTTGCTCGTCGAGGGCGCCGGCGAGGTCGACCCGGGGTGGGGCCTGTTCCTCCCGCTCTTGTACTCGGCGGTGCCGTCGCAGGCGGTGACGTTTGCGCTGCTGGCCACCGTGGTCCGGTACGCGAGCCCCACCCAGGCCGCGGCAAGCGCCTACCTCGTCCCGCTGTTCGGGGTGCTGTTCGGCTGGCTCATCCGCGGCGAGCGGCTCGGCGTCGTCGAACTCCTCGGCGGGGCGCTCGTCGTCGCCGGCGTCTTCGTCGTTGCCACGGCGGCGGCGACGCAACCCCGCGAGACGCCGTAGCGGGTATCCCACGAACATCAAGAAATCATCAAGACCGGCTGCGCTGCGTGGTGGCGCCAACCATCCGCGAAGTCGTCAAACCCTATGTTTCAAGGAATTGACGCTTCCCACTTGAACGCGCGGCGTGAGTCGCGCTGGGCTGTGGCGATGACGATCGCGCCCGTCGAACTCCGCGCCGAGGCTGCCGCCGAGTCGGCCTCCCTGCACCCGTTCGCGTCGCTGAGCGCACGTCAGCTGCTGCGTCCGTTCTGGCTGGTCGGGGCGCTGTTGATGATGCTCGACGGGCTCACCACGTACTACGCCCTGACCCACTTGGCCGACGAGGGCGCCCGCGAGGGCAACCCGATCGGCGTGTGGGCGATCGAGCACGTCGGGGTCGCCGGGATGTGCACGCTCAAGGTGCTGATCGGAGTGGCGATGGTGTGGCGCCTGGCGGTGACGGCCGAGCGCGGCCACAAGTACGCGTGGATGAACCGCGGGCTGCTCCTGCAGAAGCGTCCCGAATGGAAGGTCCGCCGCAACGCCGCCTGGGCGCTCGCGTTCAGCGTCTTGCTGATGGGCGTGGTCGTCGGCAACAACGTCCGGGCGATCGTCGGCCTCGCCGGCAACTGACGCGGCGACTGGTCGGCGGGTCAGGTGGGGGTCCGCGCGAGACCGCGGTAGCGCAGCGGCCGTTCGGTGGCCTCCTCGGCGGCGTGGGCGGCCCAGCCGGCGATCCGGGCAACGGCGAACAATGGCGCCGACGTGGGCAGCCCGGCCACGTACAGCAGCGCCCCGAGGGCGAAGTCGACGTTGGTGTGGCGGCCCAACGCGCGCATCGCTTCGGCGCGTACGGCGGCGACCGTCGCCAACCGGCGATCCGCACCGTCGAGGGCGCCGACGGCTTCCATCAACGGTGCGACACGTGGGTCGCCCGAACGGTAGATCGAGTGACCGAACCCAGCCAGCCGCAGCTGCCGGTCGAGCGGGTCGGCGACGGCGGCCGCCGCACCGGACAGGCGCAGCCACTCGATGGTCGGCGGCTTGATGCCGAGTTTGCGGGCTTCGTCTTCGACAAAGCCTTTCTCGTTCGACACGATCAGCGGCAGATAGCCGACGCCGAACTGCT
>JAEZFY010000112.1 GCA_023417265.1 Actinomycetes bacterium
GCCCGCGGCCGGTGCGCGACCCGCTCGGAAGGTTGGCGTTGAGCCGATCGAGGGCCGCTGCGCGCCGGTCGCGGATCGACGCGTCGCGGATCGACGCGTCACCGAGCGATGCCGTGCGGATCGTGGCGGTCATGCGGAAGCCTCCTGACGGGCGAGATACTCGGCGACCTTGCTGCGGAAGTCGTCGCCGCGGGCGACATAGTTGGCGTACCAGTCGAAGCTCGCGCAGCCCGGCGAGAGCACGACTGCGTCGCCGGGGCGGGCGAGCTCGCCGGCGGCGGCGATCGCGGCGGCCATGTCGGTGGCGGTCACGACGGTGGTACGGCCGGAGAACACGTCGACGATGTCCGGGCCGGCGTCGCCGATCGCGACGACGGCGCGCATCCGCTCGGGGTAGGCGCCCATCGGTGCCAGATCGACGCCTTTGCGGCTCCCGCCGGCGATCAGCACGAGGCTGTCGAACGCCCGAATCGCGGTTGCTGCGGCGTGCGGCGTGGTCGCTTTGGAGTCGTTGTACCAGCGCACACCGCCGGCCTCGCCGACCGGTTCGAGCCGGTGTGGGGGCGCCGTGAACGTCGCCAGCGCGGCGCTGATCGCGTCCGGACCGGCGAGCTCGGTCTCGAGCACGAGCGCCGCCGCAGCGAGCGCGTTGGTGAGGTCGTGGGGCAACGCTCGACGCATCGTCGCGGTCGACGCGATCGGCCCCTGGGGACCCGCCAGCCAGGTCTCGGCGGCGCCGTCCACGTGGCGCGCGTCGACGCGGTAGTCAGCGCCGGCGGTTGCGAACGTCCGGTGCTGGCCCGGAGCGGTGGCGAGGTGGGCCATCACGATCGGGTCGTCGGCAAAGCCGATCGCCACGTCGTCGGGGCGCTGCAACGAGAAGATCCGCGACTTGGCGGCGACGTACGAGTCGAGGTCGGTGTGCCAGTTGAGATGGTCGGGCGCGAGGTTCAGCCAGACCGCCGCGTCGGCCCGGAACTGCTCGGTCCAGGCGAGGCGGAAGCTGGTGCACTCGACCACGAACGCGTCGAGCGCGTCGGCGCCCTCGAGATCGATCGCGCTGACCATCGGGGTGTCGGTGTTGCCGACCGCCGCGGCGCGCAAGCCGGCGGCGGTGAGGATCGCCACGGTGAGCTCGGTGGTGGTGGTCTTGCCGTCGGTGCCGGTGATCGCGAGGATCGGCCGCGGGGCGACCCCTTCGGCCGCCGCGCGCTCCTGTTCCCAGCGATAGGCGAGTTCGAGTTCGGTGCGCACCGGGACACCGCGCTCGAACGCGGCGAGAATCACTGGATGGGTTTCGGGGATGCCGGGGGCCGGGGCGAGCACGTCGAACTCGGCCACGCTGGCGACGTCGAACGCCCCGCCGATCACGAGCTGTACGCCGAGCCGCTCGGCGGCAGCGAGCTTGGCCTCGTCGACCACGTCGTCGACCACCGCCACGTCGTACCCGTGCCGCTGTAACGCCGCGACCGTCGCCTCCCCGGCGACCGCCAACCCGTACACGAGCGCCTTCATGAAACCCGCCGGCTGAGTGTCACAGCGCGCCCTGCTGGTGGGTGAAGTCGGCGATGAAGATCGCCAGGGCGCTCGCCACGCAGATCGCCGAGATCAGCCAGAAGCGGATGATCACGGTGGTCTCGGGCCAGCCCGACAGCTCGAAGTGGTGGTGGATCGGCGACATCTTGAACAGCCGCCGCTTGCGTCCGGAGGCCTTGAACACCGTCATCTGCACGGCCACCGAGCCGGCCTCGATGACGTTGATGCCGCAGATCAGGAGCAGCAGGAGATGCGTGTTGAGCGTCAGTGCGAGGAACGCCAGCGCCGAGCCGAGCCCGAGCGCGCCGACGTCGCCCATGAAGATCCGTGCCGGGGCGGCGTTCCACCACAGGAAGCCGAGGCACCCACCGGCGAAGGCGGCCGCCAGTACGCCCATGTCGAGCGGGTTGACGACCGTGTACACGTCGGGGTTACGGAACGCCCAGTAACCGATCACGGTGAACGCGGCGAAGCCCATCAGCGCCGAGCCGCCGGCGAGCCCATCGAGCCCGTCGGTGACGTTGACGGCGTTGGTGGTGGCCCACACGATCGCCCCCGCCCACAGCATCCAGACGATGCCCGGCAGTTCGATACCGAGGTCGCCGGCACGCACCAGCGAGATCGAGTCGTCGATGCCCGTCGACCACGTGAGCGCCCCGCACAGGGCGACCGCCATCGCCATCGTGATGTAGTTCTTCTGCTTCCAGAAGATGCCCCGGTTGTGGCGCTTGCGGACCTTGATCCAGTCGTCGGTGAAGCCCATCCCGGCCATCGCCAGCACGCCGAGCCACACGAGCATCGCCTGGTCGGAGAAGGCGAGGTCGCGGATGTGGGCGACCACCCACCCGACCAGCGCGGCGACGATGATCGCCAGGCCGCCCATCGTCGGGGTGCCCTGCTTGGTGGCCGTGTGCCAGTCGGGCCCGAGGTCCTCCTTGCCGAGGATCGGCTGGCCCTGGCCGCGGGTGCGGAAGAACGTGATCAGGAACCGTGTGAACAGCAGCGACACGAGCGTCGCCACCCCGCCGGCGATCAGGACGGCGATCACGCAGCGACCTCGCCGAGCAACTCGCGGGCGACCGCACGATCGTCGAACGGATGGTCGACGGCGCCGATCGTCTGGTACGTCTCGTGACCCTTGCCGGCGATCACCACCACGTCCCCGGGGCGGGCCATCGTGAGCGCATCGCCGATCGCCGCGCGCCGGTCGGGTTCGACGTGCGGCTCGACGCCGGCCGCGCGCACGCCGTCGACGGCGGCGGCGATGATCGCCAACGGATCTTCGGTACGCGGGTTGTCGGACGTGACGACGACGACGTCGGCGTGCTCGCCGGCGGCCGCGCCCATCAGCGGCCGCTTGGCGGTGTCGCGATCGCCGCCGCACCCGAACACCACGATCACCCGTCCGGCGCCGGCCACCTGGCGGGCCGCGCCGAGGACCTCGACGAGACCGTCGGGAGTGTGCGCGTAGTCGACCACGACGGCGACCGGATGGCCGGCCGGCGACACGATCTCGAAGCGCCCCGGCACGGGCGGGCAGACGGCCAGGCCGGCTGCCGCGTCGGCGGGCGTGATCCCGAGTTGCTCGGCGGCGGTGAGCGCCGCCAGCGCGTTGGCGACGTTGAAGCGGCCACCGAGCGGAACATCGATCTGCTGCCCGCGCCACACGAAGGCGATCCGGTCGGCGGCCACGCGCACGTCGCCGGCGTCAGTGCGGGCGAATCCGCGAATGGGGATCGGTGCGGCGTCGAAGAGCAGGCGGCCGTGCGTGTCGTCGAGGTTGACGACACCGACGCTGCTCAACTCGGGCGTGAACAACTCGGCCTTGGCCCGGAAGTACTGCTCCATCGTGACGTGCAGGTCGAGGTGGTCGCGGGTGAGGTTCGTGAACACGGCCACGTCGTAGTGGCTTCCGGCGACGCGCCCGAGGGCCAACGCGTGCGACGAGACCTCCATCACCACGGCGTCGGCCCGATCGGCCACGAAACCGGCGAGCATGCGCTGTAGGTCGGCGGCCTCCGGGGTGGTGCGGGCGCCGGACAACGTGCCGATCAGGTGTGTGTCGCGCCCGGTGCCACGCAAGATCGCCGCCAGCAAGTGCGTCGTCGTCGTCTTGCCGTTCGTGCCGGTGACGCCGACCATCGTCAGTTTGCTGGCCGGGCGGCCGTGGACGTCGGCCGCCAGGCGGCCGATCGCGGCCCGCACGCCACCCGCCTCGGGCCCCACCACGAGCTGCGGGACGGCACCGACGAGTTCGACGGGGAGCACCCGTTCGACCACCAGCGCGGCGGCGCCGGCGGCGACCGCGTCGGGCGCGAAGTCGTGGCCGTCGGCGGTGGCGCCGACGACACACGCGAACGCCCAACCAGGCGCGACGGCGCGCGAGTCGTGGGTGAGATCGAGCACCCCGCCGGGGAGCGCGTCGACGGTGTTGGGAACGGTGGCGTTCATCGTGAGCACGGCTCGACACTCACTTCAGTAGCCGCCGGGCGGCTGGAGGTTGAACGCCTCGCACGAGGTCGTGTCGGCGGGCGGCACCATACCCCGCTCATGCATGATCACGGGTGCCAGCTCGGCGAACACCGGGGCGGCTGCGGTCGACCCGAAACGGGCCAGCGAGTCGGCCGGCGGCTCGTCGATCGAGACGAGCACGGTCACTTCCGGATCCTCGTACGGGAAGAACCCGACGAAGCTCGAGTAGTACACGCGCTCGCCGGCCTCGTTGAAGTAGGTGCCGTTGGCTTGCGGCTTGTAGCCGGTGCCGGTCTTGCCGGCCACGCTGAACTGCTCGATGCCCGACTGGGCGGCGTCGCCGGTGCCCTTCGGGTCGCACACGACGGCGCGCATCATGTGCTGTACCTGGGCCGCGATCTCGGGGCGGATCACCTCGTGGGTCGCCGACGGCGGCGCCTCGGTGATCGAGCCGTCCGGACCGAGCGTGGCGTGCACGAGCCGGGGCGCCACGTACATGCCGTCGTTGGCGATCGCGTTGACCGCCGTGGCGATTTGGATCGCGGTGCTCGACACGCCCTGGCCGTACGACACGGTGGCCCGCTCGGAGCCCCACAGCTCGTCGTAGTCCTTCATGATGCCTGCTGACTCGCCGGGCATGTGCAGCGCGGTCTGCTCGCCCATCCCGAATCGACGCATGTACTCCCAGTGCACGCGCCGCGACTCGACCGGGTCGGCGACGATCGACTCCTTGACCATGATCGTGCCGATGTTGGACGACTCGACGAGGATCTGCTGGACGGTCATCAGGTCGTCGGGGTGCTGGTGCGAGTCGCTCAGCAGGTCGTCGGCGTACTGCTTGCGCCACGGCACGACGAACGTCGACGACGGCGTGACGCCGCCCTCGTTGAGTGCCGCCGCCATCGTGATCACCTTGGCGACCGAGCCTGGTTCGTAGGCGTCGACGACCGCCGAGTTGCGCGACGTGACGCCGACCGTGCCGGTCTCGCTGTCGCGCAGCACGGACGCCATCGCCAGCACGTCGCCGGTGTCGGTGTCGATCACGATCACCTGGCCGCCCTTCGACCCGATCGCGTTCACCTGGTCGATCAGGGCCTGCTCGGCGGCGAACTGGATCGAGCGGTCGATCGTGAGCACGAGGTCTTGGCCGGGCACCGGCGCCAGCGTCACCTGCTCGGTGCCGGCGATCGAGCCGCCGTCCTGGTCGACCTCGCGGGACGCCTCGCCGGGCGTGCCGGTGAGGATGTCGGTATAGCCGTGCTCGGCGGCCGCGGCCCCGGCCCCGTACTGCAGTTCGAGGCCGGCGATGCCGTTGCCGTCGATGTCGGTGCGGCCGATCACGCTGCGGCCGGTGTCGCCGCCGGGCAGCACCCGGCGATCCTCGTCGTCGACGTTGACGCCGGCCAGGTTGAGTTCGGCGAGCTGCTCGCCGAGCACCGGGTTGACCTGCCGGGCGATGTAGAGGAAGCCCGTGTCGCGGGCGGCGATCTTGGTGCGCAGCTCCGCGGCACGGGCCTCGTCGAAGCCGAGCAGCTGCTGCAGCAGGGCCACGATCGCATCCGGATCGTCGATCAGCTTGGGGTTGACGCTGATCGACGCGGCCGGCACCGACACGGCGAGCTCCTCACCGTTGCGGTCGAAGATCGAGCCACGATCGGCGGGGAGCCGCAGCGTGCGGCTCCACATCTGGGCGCCCTGGAGGCGCAGTTGCTCACCGCCGGTGGTCTGCAGCTTGGCGACCTTGAAGAGCACCGCGCCGAGCACCACCAACAGCATCACGAGCAGGATGATCAGGCGGTAGCGCGCCTGGCCGATGCCGAACCGGCTCGGGCGCGGGCTGCGGCGCGGCTTGGCGGCGAGCACCCGCTGCTTGACGTTCTTACGGGCCGGGTGCTGGCGCGGCGTCGGGCGGGCCTTGCCGCGCGGCGGGGTGGCGG
>JAEZFY010000220.1 GCA_023417265.1 Actinomycetes bacterium
GCGCTGGCCGGGCGGGCGCCCGCGTTCGGCGAGTGCGGCGTGGCGGGCGAACTCGTCGATCGTGGCGAAGTCGCGGGGCCGTTGGGCCAGCGCGGTGGCCACCGCGGCGTGCAGTTCGCTGCGGCGACCCGGCGGCAGTTCGTCGTAGCGGGCCGAACGGTAGAGCGCGTGTGTGAACGCGTAGCGACCGGCCCGGCCCGGCACGGCGGCGAGGATCTCGGCGGCGACGCAGTGGGCGAGGGCCGCCCGCAGCGGCTCGTCGGGGAGACCCGCGGCGCGCCCGACGACGTCGGCGTCGAACTCGGGGCCGGCGACGGCGGCGACGTCGAGCACGAGCAGATCGAACCCGTCGAGGGCGACCGGGCGGCGGATCAGCTGCCCGCGCGACAGGGGCCCGGCGCCCGGGAAGCCCGCCAGTTCGCGGGCGTACAGCGGGTTACCGCGCGAGGCGCGATGGATCTGCTCGGCGGTCAGCGTGCTCACCGACGGGGCCACCAGCGCAGCGATTCCGGCGACGTCGAGCCCGGCCAGATCGATCCGCGTGACCGTCGGTAGCCGGCTCAGCTCGTCGGCGAAGCGGCGCGCCGGGGCAGGGTCAGCGCGGGTGGTGGCCACGATCAAGATCGGCGCGCGCGGGCTCGCATGGGCGAGCTGGCGGAGCGCTTCGAGCGTGGTGCTCGTCCCCCAGTGCACGTCTTCGAGCACGACCACGACCGGCCGTTGGGCGGCTGCCCGAACCAGGTAGGCGCGCAGCGCGGCGACGAGCTCGCTCTGCGCCGACACCGGATCGGCGTGCCGGCCGAGCCGTTGATCGGTGTCGCCACCGACGGGATCGCCGGCGTCCGGGAACAGGTCAGTCACGTGCCGAGCCGCGCCGCTGAGTCGCCGCCGCCGCTCGCTCGGGCCGAGTTCTGCCAAGTCACCGCCGATCGCGTCGACGAACGGCTGGTACGGCCGGGCGAGCCCGTCGAGGCAGGCCCCCCACAGGGCGCCGGCCCCCTGACGCTGGGCGGCCACGGTGAACTCGGCAACGAGCCGGCTCTTGCCGATCCCCGCTTCCCCCGTGACGAGCGCAACCAGCAGACGCCCCCGCGTCACGCGCTGCCACAGCGCCGTCAGCTGCGCCAATTCGTCGGCTCGGCCGATCAGCTCACCTGCCTCGGCGTCGAGTTCGATTGCCGGCGGCCGGTCGGCGCGCCCCCCCTGGCGACCCACCGCGCCGCGCCGGGCGAGATCGCCGAGCTCGACCCGGTTGCGCGCGCCGAGCTTGCGTAGGAGCGCGCTGACGTGCGACTCGACGGTGCGTTCGGAGACGAACAACCGTGCCGCGATCTCGGCGTTCGAGCAGCGATCGGCCACCGCCGCGAGCACCTCGGCTTGGCGCCGGCTGAGGGGTGCGGCCGGGTGGACGACGTCGGCGGAGGAGGAGCGCTCCACCCCGCCGATCATCCCACGCCATCCCCAGGCTGCGTCCGAGGTTTACCCGATCGGGCAACCGGCGCGACGCGGATTCCGTACTGGCACGGATGCGGGCGCGGCGCGCCGGGGCGCATCGTCGTCGGTGACAGGGGCCACCCGATCCACGGGCAACCGTCCGTGGCCCACACCGAAGGAGTCCACATGACCTACGAGTACGGGTTCGAGAAGCCCGACGACTGGAGTGACGAAGACGTCACCGCGTTCGCCACGTTGGCCGGGGAACACGACGACGACTACGAGGAGGTCGCGGTCGTCGACGTCGCCGCGATGCACGCCGACGAGGGGAGCATCGCGTGAGCTGGGTCGAGGACGTCGTCAACGCCGGATACAGCGTGTGGGAGGTGATCGACGGCGAGAAGCCTGCGGTCGACATCTCGACCGCGACCGCCAACGTGCTGCCCGCCGGGGTCGACTTCGGTCAGCTCTCGGCGCCCGCCGGGACCGGGCGGATCTACCGGCAGGTGGTCGATTGGAACGCTCGCGGCGACCAGGTCGCCCACGTCGGCTGGAACCTCAACTGGGACTACGGATCGACGTACCGCGGGGGCGGTGCGTTCATCCCCAACTGCTGGCTGTCGGTCGCCGGCACGCCGGAGATCAAGCGCGGCTGGAGTGTCACGGTGTCGGTGCGCTTCCACCAGCCGTCGGTGCTGAACCCCGGCACCGACCGGCCGGTCGCGGTGCTGCCGTTGACGATGACGCGGCGCTTGCGCAGCCTCGGTGGGGTCACCGACGAAGTCAAGGCCTACGAGCTGGTGCTGTACGGCGACGGCCGTCACGAGAAGCGCTGAGCGACCGCGCGTAGCGACGATCTCGCCGGGCGTCGATCCATGGCCCGTCGATGCCCGGCAGAACCGGTTGATGCCGGCGGTGTTCCGACGCCGCCGGCATCGCCGCGTGCGGCGACGGTCAGGCCGGCGGGTCCGGCGCGCGGGGCCCACGGGTAGGTCGGGAGGGTGAGTCAGCAGACGTCACCCGCCGCGGGCGACGATCAGACGCGCGGTGCCGAACGCCGGACCGCCCTCGCCTTGCGGACGGAAGCTGCCGAGCTCGACCAACAGCGGCGCCTCGACGTCGTCGAACACGAACGCGACGCCGTCCACGTGGAGCGTGTAGGTGCCGAGGCTCAGCTGGCCGGAGGCGTTGAGGTGGGTCCGGAACAGGCCGGTCGCGTCGGCCGTAGCCGTCAGCGCGAGCCCGGTCTCGACGACCGTGACCGTGAACGTGCCACCCGGTGGGAAACCCTTGCCGTACACCGTGGCGACGCCGTGCTCGGTGATCGCCGAGGGCATCGGCACGAGGCGCGGCTGGAACGTCCCGGTGCCGCGTAGGTCGACCTCCACGGTCGCGCTGCCGGCACGGATCGTGAGCGTGGCGCTGCGGGCGCCCCCGCCCGTGGGGATCAGGAGCACCTCGATGGTGCACTCGCCGGCGGCGGCGAGCGTGGTTGCCGCGCAGCCGTTGGTACGCACCCAGAAGTCGTCGGGATGGGCGCCGCCGAGCGACGTCTGCACGACGCCGCCGCCGGTTCCCGTATTGCGCACGGTGACGGTCGCCGGCTCGGAGGCGAAGCCGACCGCAACCGAGCCGAACTCGACCGGGTCCGGCGACGCCGACAGGGCGACCGTGGCCGGGCGCGTGGTCGGCGGGGCAGGGCGCGTGGTCGGTGTCCCGCGGGGAGCGGTGGTCGTCGGCTGCACCATCGGCACGGTGGTCGTACTCGTCGAGCTGGTGGTGGTCGTGGTGGTCGTCGTGGACGGCGGCGTCGCCGTACCGGTGAGCGCGCCGACGGCGGCCACCGGGTCGAATGCCGCAACCGCCTCACCGACCCGCAGGGTGCCGTTGCTCGCTCCCGGTGCGGGGCCCGGGGAGAAGCGCACCGCCACCGTGCACGTCGCTCCGGGGGCCAGCGACAGACCGACGCTGCACGTGCCGCCGATGCGGGCGAACTGCGCCGCGGGCGCGGGAGCGATCTCGTCGAGCCACACCGACGTCCGCCCGGTGTTGCGCACCGTCGTGGCTGCGTCGGCCGTCGCCCCGGCAACGATCGGTGCGAATGCCAGGTCGTCGACGACCAGGCCGGGATCCCGGCGACGCAGGTAGGCGTGGTGCAGCCCGTCGAGGTCGAGGGCTTGTCCGAGCAAGGCGTTGCCGGCGTCGGACACCCACGCGACCCAGCGCCCGTTTCCCGACAGCTCCGGATGCCAGTGCGTACCGGTCTGCGCGCCGGCGGCGTCGAGTGAGACCGTCTCGGTCTGGGCCGCGCTCAGCCCAGGTGTCGGCCCGTAGGCCACGTCGATGCGGGCGGTCGGGCAGGACTCGGCCAGCCGCCACACACCTTGCTGGGCGGGGTCGGGGCAGGCAGGTACCTGGCTCGTGCCCTCCGGCAGGATCGACTTGACGAGGATCGGCGGGTTGGTCGTGGTGCTGGTGCTGGTGGTGCTGGTGGTGCTGCTCGTGCTCGTGCTGGTGATGACCGGCGGGGGGATCACCCCGTTGCTGACCGCGTAGGCCACCTGCGTGGCGTCACGGCTGAACGACGTGTAGTACGCCGGTTGCGCGGGTGGGCTGACGCGTCGCAACTCGCCGGTCGTCCGCGCCCGCACGTACACCCACGGCCCGTTGCCGAGCTCGCCGAACCCGCGCGGTTCGTTGGAGGCGAACGCGATCCATTGCCCGTCCCCCGAGATGCTGGGGAACCCCGCCCACCGCCCGAACGGTGCGCTGACGAGCACCGTCGACGTCCCGGCGGCGACGTCCCACAGGGCGACAGCCGTGCGCTGGAAGTCGCTCACCGGGGCGACCACGAACTGCCCGTCGTCGCTGATGTCGGAGTGCAGCTCGGGGTCGGCCACCTGGGGCAGTCCGCTCGGTGCCGGCAGGCTTGTCAGCGCCCCCGACGTGGTGTCGAGGCGGAGCACACCGTTGAAGCTTGCGCTGCTGACGAACCCGGCGTAGTGGATCGCCGCGAAGCGCCCGTCGAACGTGACGTTGACGGTCGATTCGTAGATGTTGAACGGCAGCGCGACGGTGATGTCGCGGGCCGCGCACCGGTCGACCACGCGGGCGACCTCCGGGCCTTCGCGTTCTTCCACGCTCACCGCCGTGCAGCCGTCGCCGCTGACCCCGATGCCGATCCCGTCGATCAGTGGTTCGGGGTCACCGTCGTCGAGGTGCACGAACGCGACCTCGCTGACCTCGTCGTCGCGTACGGCGGCGGTCTGCCCCCGGCCGGCCACGTCGACGTCGCCGATCCATCCCACGAAACCACCGCCGGCATCGACCTCGAACGGTGTGATCGCAACGACCGGTCCGAGCGCCCGCCCGCGATCGTGATCGGCGATCGCCGCGGCACTGACCGCCACCAGCGCGAGCACCGCGGCGATCCGGCGCATCAGCCGGCGGGTTCGGTCGTGTCGTACCCGGCGAACGTCACCGCCGCATTGCACGGGTCGGCGGCCACGATCTGGTCGGGCGCGCAGCTGATCTCCACGCCGGCGGTCTGGCCGGGCGGCACGATGAACGGGGCGACGCTGTGGTAGTCGTAGGTGGCGAAGCTCTCGAGCGCGGCCTCATGAATCACGACGCCATTGACGAGCACGCGGATGAACCCGATGTCGCCGCTCGGGTTCTGCAGGATCAGGTCGGTGATCGCGGTGGTCGTCCCGTCCGGGTTGGGTGTCGACGCGCTCGACGCGTTCGTGCCGGCGTCGGCGGTCACCACCAGGCGGAAGCTGGTCGGTACCGAATCCGGGCGGATCGCCGGCCCGCCGCTGGCGGCAACGGTGCTCGTCGGGGCGCCGGCCTGGCTCCCCGACGGGGTGGTTCCTGGCGGCGCGCCGCTCGCCTGGTCAGCGGTCGCCGGGTCAACGCCGGGGGTCGGCGCCGCGCCAGCTGCGGCCGCCGCCTCGTCGGCGGTCTGCTGCGCCGCAGCCGCTTGTTGTTCGGCCTGGGCGACCTCGGTCGAGAGCGTCTCGACCTCCTCGGCGACGTCGGCGACCTCCTCGATGGCGACCGCCCGGGCGGCCGATTCGACCTGCGGCTCGAGGAGTGTCTTCCACGTGATCCACAGCGCGATCACGAGCGCCAGCAGCGCCAGGGCGGCCTTCCACAACCACTTCGGGATGATCGGCTCTTGAACGAAGTTGCCGGTCAACACGATCGGCGGCGCGGCCAGCGGCAGCGCCACCGGTGGAGCGGCGACCGCCACGGCAACCGGCAGTGTGGGCTCGTCGAGAACTGGCGTGACCGCCTCGGGCGAGTCGCCGTTGGCGG
>JAEZFY010000296.1 GCA_023417265.1 Actinomycetes bacterium
CGACACGATGAATTACCTGCTTCAACGCGTGGGCATGGCGGTGCTGCTGCTGCTCACCGTCAGCGCCCTCACGTTCGGAGCGATGAACGTGCTCGGCGATCCGCTGTTCAACATCTTGGGCCCGGCCGCGGCCGACGTGAACAACCCCGCCAACGCGGCGAAGATCGCGGCGGCCAAGGCCGAGTACAACCTCGACGACCCACTTCCCGTGCGCTACGTGAAGTGGCTGGGAGATTTCGTCACCGGCGACCTGGGGGTGCAGTTCTCCAGCACCGGCCAGCCGCCGGTGACGAATCTCATCGAGGAACGCCTCCCGCGTTCGTTGACGCTGCTCGTGATGGCCCAGGTGTTCGCGGTGGTGATCTCGGTGCCGTGGGCGCTGTTCGCGGCGTCGAAGGCCAACAAGGCGCCCGACAAGCTGTCGACGTTGGCGTCGTTCGCCATGATCGCGATGCCGGCGTTCGCCCTGGCGGTGATCCTGAAGTACCTGCTGGCGATCAAGATCGGAATCTTCCCGCTCGCCTACAACGCCGGCGACAGCTTCACCACGCGGCTCTGGCAGCTCGTCCTGCCGGCCCTCACGATCGCCCTCCCGGCGGCGGCCGTGTACCAACGCCTGCTGCGCACCGACCTGATCACGACGCTCCAGGAGGACTTCATCCTGATGGCCCGCAGCAAGGGCGTGTCGCGACGCAACGTGCTCTACAAGCACGCCCTGCGGCCCTCGCTGTTCTCGTTCGTGACGGTGTTCGGTATCAACACCGGCGCACTGATCGGCGGATCGTTCGTCGTCGAGCAGATCTTCTTGATCCCCGGACTGGGGCGCACGATCGTCGAGTCGATCGCCCGTGAAGACTTCCCGGTCGTGCTCGCGATCGTGATGATCGTCACCACCGCCTTCGTCGTCCTCAACGTCCTGATCGACGTCCTCTACTCGCTCATCGATCCCCGGGTGCGTGCCTCATGACCGCCGCCGTCACCGCCGCCGCACCCGTGGTCGTCGACCCCACCAGCGACAGCGACAAGCTGCTCGAGCGCAAGCTCGGGTGGATGTTCTGGGTGTCGGTGGGGTGGCTCGTCGTGCTCACCGGGGCGGCGATCTTCGCTCCGTGGCTGCCGATCCGTGCGGTCGAGGAGAAGAAGATCCTGCCCCCGCCCGCATTCCCGCCCTACTCCCCCTCCGGCGACTTCTGGTTCGGCAGCGACACGCTCGCCCGCGACATCTTCGCCCGCACGATCCACGGGGCGCGGGTGTCGTTGGTGGTCGGGTTCGCGGCGATCGCGTTCGGCATGATCGTCGGCGGCACGCTCGGCATCATCGCCGGCTACTTCCGCGGCTGGGCCGACAAGCTGATCTCGTTCGTGTTCATCGTCGCCCTCTCGTTCCCCTCGCTGGTGCTGGCGATCCTGATCACGTCGCTGGTCGATCGCAGCTTGTTCACCGTGTCGGCCACGCTCGGCGTGCTCGCGATCGCCCCGGTGGGGCGGCTCGCCCGGGCGACCACGATCCAGTACGCCGACCGCGAGTTCGTCGTCGCCGCGCGCACGATCGGCGCCAGCCACACCCGCATCATCGTCCGCGAGCTGCTGCCCAACGTGCTCATCCCGATGGGTGCGCTCGGCCTGCTCGGCATGGCGGTGGCGATCGTGGCCGAAGGCAGCCTGGCGTTCCTCGGCCTGTCGGTCGAGTCCGGCGTCACGTGGGGTCGCGTGATCGTCGACGGGGCCGGCAGCCGCGAACTCCAGGACGCCCCGTGGATGGCGCTCAGCCCGATCTTCATGCTGTTCCTCACCGTGCTCGCCCTGAACTACTGCGGCGACCGGCTGCGGGCGCACTTCGACGTCAAGGAGATCTCGCTGTGAGCGGCGCCGCCCACCTGCAGACCGAACGCCGCCAGGAAGCCGACGGCCCGCTGCTCGACGTCCGCGACCTGAAAACCCACTTCCGCACCGAACGCGGCCTGGTGCGCGCGGTCGACGGAGTGACGTTCTCGCTCGCGCGCGGCACGGCACTCGGGGTGGTCGGCGAGTCCGGCTCCGGCAAGACCGTGCTTTCGCGCACCATCATGGGGCTCTTGCCCTCCACCGCAGTGCTGTCCGGCTCGGTGAAGTTCGCCGGGCAGGAGGTGCTCGGGCTCGACTCGCGCCAGCTCCGCCACCTGTGGGGCCGCGAGATGTCGATGGTGTTCCAGAACCCGATGGTGTCGCTCAACCCGCTGATGAAGATCGGGCACCAGATCGCCGAACCGCTGCAGATCCATCTCGGCATGGACAAGGCCTCGGCACTCGAGTACGCCGTCAAGCTGCTCGACGACGTCCGTATCCCCGAACCCACCAAGCGCGTCCGGCAATACCCGCACGAGCTCTCCGGCGGCATGCGCCAGCGCGTGATGATCGCGATCGCGATGGCCTGCGGCCCCACCCTGCTGTTCGCCGACGAGCCCACCACGGCGCTCGACGTCACGGTCCAGGCGCAGATCCTCGAACTGATCAACGAGCAGCGCAAGGAACGCAACATGTCGGTCGTGCTCGTCACCCACGACCTCGGGGTGGTCGCCGGGCACACCGACGAGATCGCCGTGATGTACGGCGGGAGGCTCGTCGAGAAGGCCCCGACGCGCACGCTCTTCGCCGACATGAAGATGCCCTACACGAAGTCGCTGATGCGCAGCATCCCGCGCCTCGAAGACCCGAGCCATACGCGGCTGCTGACGATTCCGGGGCGTCCGCCCGACCTCGTCAAGCCACCGCCCGGCTGCCGATTCGCGCCGCGCTGTCCGTACGCCCGTGAGCGCTGCACCGTGGAGGAACCGCCGCTCGTGAGCGTGCCCGGGGCCCCCGAGCACACCTACGCCTGCTGGTACCCGGTGGGCTCTCCCGAATTCGCCGCGCGCGACGAGCAGATCATGAACGAACTCGCCGCGGCGAGCCCGGCCGGGAGCGTGCACTGATGGCCGGCACCGGCAAAGCGCACCTGCGCGACGACGCCGACGACGTCGTCCTGCGCGTCGACGACCTGGTCGTCGAGTTCCCGATCGGCCGCCGCGGGTCGGTGTCGGCCGTGGCCGGCATCAGCTTCGACGTCCGCCGCGGCGAGACGCTCGGCATCGTCGGCGAATCGGGCTGCGGCAAGTCCACCACCGGCCGGGCCGTGATGCAGATCAACCGGCCGACCAGCGGTTCGGTGGTGTTCGAGGGTGACGATCTCACCGAGATGGCAGCGGACGACCTGCGCGCCGCGCGCACGCGGATCCAGATGATCTTCCAGGACCCGATCTCATCGCTGAACCCGCGCCGGCGCGTGTACGACAGCGTGCGCGAACCGCTCGACATCTGGAAGCGCGGGACCGACGCCGAACGTGCGGCCCTCGTCGACGACGTGCTCGAGAACGTCGGCATCGATCCCGAACGGGCCGCCGAGAGCCGCCCGCACCAGTTCTCCGGCGGTCAGTGCCAGCGCATCTCGATCGCCCGGGCGCTGGTGCTCGACCCGACCTTGATCATCTGCGACGAACCGGTGTCGGCGCTCGACGTCAGCGTCCAAGCGCAGGTGATCAACCTGCTCGAAGACCTCAAGGCGCAGTACGGCCTGACGCTGATCTTCATCGCCCACGACCTCGCCGTCGTCAAGAACATCAGCGACCGGGTGGCGGTCATGTATCTCGGCAAGATGTGCGAGGTCGGCACCAGCGACGCGCTCTACAGCGCGCCGGCGCACCCGTACACCGAGGTGCTGCTGAACTCGATCCCGGTGCCCGACCCGCAGCACGCACCCGTCGCGGTCGACCTCGCCGGCGAGCTGCCGTCGCCGGTCAACCCGCCGGCCGGATGCCGCTTCCACACGCGTTGCCCGTACGCGGGTGATGTGTGCCGCACCACCGAGCCGGTGATGCGCCCGGTCGAGGGCGGCCACCCCGACCACTTCGTGGCGTGCCACTTCCCGCGCGTGCCGGCCGCGGCCGCGCCCGCCGACTGACTCACGCCCCGACTGAGGCCCCAATTGGACACCGGCCGCGGGCCGGGCTCAAATGGCGAGGCGCGGCGGCGGGGGCTGCCGGCACGGAGGGGGAACACATGCCGAAGCTGCGCCGAGCGCTCGCCGTCGCGAGCGTCCTAGCGGGGGTCGCCGGGGCGTGCGC
>JAEZFY010000076.1 GCA_023417265.1 Actinomycetes bacterium
GGGCGGGGGCGGGGCCCCCCCCCCCCCCCCCCCCCCCCCCCCCGGCCGACGCCTCGACCAGCCGGTCGGCCGTCAGGGTGACGATCAAGCGCTCGGCGGTCGCCGGGTCGCGGCCCATCACGGTCGCCGCGTCGGTGCGCCGCACGGCCCCCGCCGTCAGTGCTCGCAGCAAGCGCCCGCGGGCCTCGCGGTCGCTCCCCGCGAAACGCGGTTGCGTCGACGACACGCCGGCCGACCCGACCGCCGGGTCGGGTAGGTCTGGCCGCCCGCGCCAGCTGCACACGGAGGCGAGCGGGCACGCCGCGCAGTCGGGGGTCGGTCGGCACACCAGCGCGCCGAGGTCCATCAGGCACTGGTTCCAGGCCCAGCCCGACCCGCGTGGCACGTGCGCGTCGGCGTGGGCCTGCACCTCGGCCGCCCGCAACGGGCGCCCGGCGAGCCGGGCGTAGATGCGGGCGATGTTCGTGTCGACCACGGCGACGTCGGCCTCGTAGGCGAACGCCAGCACCGCGCGCGCCGTGTACGGGCCGACACCGGGCAGGGCGAGCAGTCCGGCAAGGTCGTTCGGGAACGCGCCGGCGGCGGTGACCATGCTCGCCGCGGCGTGCAGGTTGCGGGCCCGCCGTGGGTAGCCGAGCCCTTGCCACTCGCGCAGCACGTCGGCGAGCGGGGCCGCCGCACACGCGGCGGGGGTGGGGAAACGCTCCAGGAATTGCGGCCAGCGGGTGAGCACGCGGGCCACCTGGGTCTGCTGCAACATGACCTCGCTGACGAGCACGCCCCACGGATCGCGGGTGTTCCGCCAGGGCAGATCACGCAGGCGCGGTAGCCCCCACCGGAGCACCAGCTCGGCGGCGGGGCCGCGTGTGCTCACGCGGGGGGTGCCGGCGGGCCGGACGGCTCGTGCTCGCGGGGTGGACGACGAATCAGCTCGCCGGTGTCGTCGCGGGTGGGGAACCGGAGCTGGAAGTCGATCTTGGTCTCACCTCGGCGGGTCTCCTGCTCGGCGACGTCGCGCAGGCGCTCGAGCCGCTCGCGGCGGGCGATCGACCACGGACCCATCCGCAGCGACACGTACAGCAGGCCACCCAGGATGATCGGGAAGAACAGCTGGGCGAAGCGGTACGACGCCACGCCGAGCGTGGCCCGCCGCGCGGGCGCGCCGAACCCGGCAAGCATGCCGATGTAGCCGGTGTCGACGTACCCGAGCCCGCCGGGGGTGATCGGCACGGCGGCGAGGACGTTCGAGATGCCGAACGCGATCAGCAGCGCGTCGACCTCCATGGTGATGTCGAACGCTCGCAGGAACACCCACAGAGCGGCTGCGTCGAGGAGCCAGTTCAACGACGCCCACATGGCGACCCGGCCGAGCAGTTGCTTGTCGCTGATCAGCTGATCGAGCCGCTCGGCGAGCCGGTGCAGCACGAGCGCCGCCTTGTCGGCGTTGAGGTGGAGCTTGCCGGCGACCCACCGAATGATCTTTTCGGATCGCCCTTGCCCGTTCATCAGCCCGAACACGAGCGTGCCAGCGAACCCCATCACGATCACGCCGACGAGCGCCGCCGAGCCGTAGAACGCGTTGACCCCCCGGATCGGGATCGAGATGATCAAGGCCAGCCACAACAACAGGTTGAGCACGACCGCCGACCCGATGCCGACCGTGGCGAGGGCGAAGCCGGCGTCCGCGCCGGCGACGCCCGACAGCGTCAACAGCCGGTAGCCGAGCGCGGAGCTGGCGGCGCTGCCACCCGGGACGATGCTCGACAGGGCGCGGGTGCTCATCTGGATGCGGTAGAGCCGCATCCGCGAGACGTGGCGACCGGCGTCGCCGAGCGCCGACTGCATCAGTGGGGCGTAGCACCACAACGCCAGCATCTCGAGTGCCAGACCGACGGCGAGCAACCCCGGCTCGACGCGCTGCAGCTCGGTGAGCGCTCGCCGGAAGTCGGGGATCAGGGGGATGACGAAGTAGTAGGCGACGCCGGCGGCGACGAGCAGTTTGACCGTGAACCGGAACGGTCGCCGCTGACGCCCCGCCGTTCGGGGCAGCTCGGGGAGTTCACCGGTGGTGACCGGAGCGGAGGCGGCAGGATCGGTCATACGGGATCGGAGGTCGCGGGCGCCCGCGCGGGGCACGGCCGGCCCACGCCGCCCGGAGAGCCTACGCGGAGGGCGCCGACGCGACCGGCACAGCCGCGACGACGTCGAGCAGCAGGCGGGCCAGATGATGGCGCACCGCCGCGGGGGTCTTGCCGAGGTGCACGAGCGTCAGTCGCCGATCGGGGACGACGACGATGTACTGGCCCTCGTACCCCTGGGCGACGAGCGCGCCGGGCAACTCGGGCCACAACCACCAGTGACGCCCATAGTCGACGCCGCGCGGGAGCGACCCGTCGCCGGGATCGTGGGCGACCCACGTCCGGGCGTGGTCGACCCAACCCTCCGGCAGCACACGCGCGCCGTCGACGCGGCCGTCGTTGCGGTACAGCTCGCCGAAGCGGGCGAAGTCGGCCGCGGTCGCGTACACGTACGACGACCCGACCCAGGTGCCGGCGGCATCGAACTTGGGGGTCGCCGTGGACATCGCGCACGGGCCGAACAGGCGTGCCTGCAAGAACTCCTCGATCGCCGCCCGGCGCGCCGCGGGTTGCCCGCCGTGGCCGCCGACGACGACGTCACCGACGATCCGGCTGATGATGTTGGTGGTGCCCGACGAGTAATTCCACACGGTGCCCGGCGGGTGGTCGCGCGGGAGCCCGGCGGCGTAGGCAGCCATGTCGGCACTGGCTTCGCCGTACAACATCTCGAGGCAGTCCGACACGGCCCCGTCGACGTAGTCCTCGACGAAGCGCAGCCCGGGGCGCATCTCGAGCAGGTCGATCAAGCGGATCTCCTGCTTCGGGGTGCCCGCCCATTCCGGCACGGCCGCCGGCGCGTCCGGCTCGAGCAGGCCGTCACCGACGAGTACGCCGACCGCGGCGTGCACCATCGACTTGGCCATGCTCCACGAGATCAACGTCGACTCCGCCGTGAGCTCGAGCGCGTCCTGGAAGTCGTTCGCCGGCTGGACGCCATAGCGCTCCGCCACCAGTTCGCCGTCGACGAGCACGACCGCGGCGAGCGAGATGCCCTGCTCGGCGGGTCGCGTGAACACGGCGTCGAGTGCTGCCCCCACGGTCCCCACGACCGCGCACCGTACACGGCGCTGTGGCAGAGTTCGCAGCGTGCGCACGTTGGGGGAAGTCGCCGCGTCGGCGTCGACGCGGGCGGGCGAAATCGAAGAGCTGCGGCGGCTGCCGACCGACCTGGTCGCCGACCTGGCGTCCACCGGCGTCTTCAAGCTGTGGGTGCCGGACGTGTACGGCGGACAACAGGCGCACCTGTGCGCGGGCCTCGACGCGATCGAGACGGTCGCCTACCACGACGGCTCGACCGGCTGGTGCGTGATGATCGCCGCCACCACCGGCCTGTGCGCCGGGTTCCTGCCCGTCGAGCACGCCCAGGCGATCTACGGGCCCGCCGACGCGATCACCGGCGGGTTCGCGATGCCGGCCGGCACGGCCACTCGCGTCGACGGCGGGCTGCGGGTCGACGGGCGCTGGTCGTGGGGCTCGGGCACCGACCACTGCACGTCGATCTGCGGCGGCGTGCGCATCGTCGACAGCGACCCGCCTCGCTTCCCGATCGTGTTCTTCGACGCCGCCGACGTCGAGCTGCTCGACACCTGGCGCGTGGCCGGTCTCAAGGGCACGGCATCGGGCGACTACACGGTCCGCGGCGTGTTCGTACCGGAAGGCCGCTGGGTCGAGCCGCTGGCGCAGCTCGAGCCGCGTGTCGACTCGCCGCTCTACCGCGTGTCCTTCCTCGGTGCGCTGGCGATCGGCGTGGCGACGGTGTCGGTAGGCCTCGGTCGGCGGGCGATCGACGAACTCGTCGCGCTCGGCGCCAAGGTGCCCTCGGGCAGTAGCCGGAGCATCGCCGAGCGGCCAGTCGTGCAGGCACAGATCGCCGAAGCCGACGCCGCGGTGCGCAGCGCCCGGGCGTTCCTGCACGCCGCTGCGGAGGAATGCTGGGACGCGGCCGCGGCCGGCGGGCCACCGTCGGCGGAGCACCGCCGGCTGCTGCGGCTGGCGGCCACGAACGCCGTCGCCCGGGCCACCCATGCGGTCGACCTGTGCTACCACGCCGGCGGCGGGGCGTCGATCTTCGAGTCGCATCCCTTGCAGCGCGTCTTCCGCGACGCGCACGTGGCGACACAGCACGGGATGGTCGCCCCGCGCACCCTGGAAACGCTGGGACGCATGCAGTTCGGGCTCGACACGGACACGAGGCAACTGTGAACCCCGGTGCGGCGACGGGCGCGCCGGCCGGCGACTCGTTCCGGTGCCTGCGCTTCGAGCGCGACGGCGACGTGTTGATCGTCACGATCGACCACCCGGACAGCGCGCTCAACGCCGTCGACGCGACGCTGCACCACGACCTCACCCGCCTGTTCCCGCGGCTCCAAGCCGAACGCGACGCGCGGGCGGTGCTGCTCACCGGTGCCGGGCGGGCCTTCTCGGCGGGGGGCGACTTCGCCTGGTTCCCGCAGCTCGCCGACCGCCACGCGCTCGAACGCCTGCGTATCGACGCCCGCAACATGATCTACGACCTGCTCGACGTGCACCTCCCGATCGTGTGCGCCGTCAACGGCCACGCGATGGGGCTCGGTGCGTCGATCGCACTCCTGTGCGACACGATCTTCATGGCCCGCTCGGCCACGCTCGGCGACCCGCACGTGCGAGTCGGCCTCGTCGCCGGCGACGGGGGCACGCTGATCTGGCCGCTCGCCGTCGGTCCTGCCCGCGCCAAGCAGTACCTCCTCACCGGCGACCCGCTCGACGCCGCCGAGGCCGAACGGATCGGGCTCGTCAACGGCGTCGTCGACGACGCGCAACTGCACGCCACGGCACTCGCCTTCGCGCACCGCCTCGCAGCCGGCGCCCCGCTCGCCGTGCAGTACACCAAGGCCGCCGTCAACGCCTCACTCAAGGCCGCCGCAGCGGTGGCGTTCGACCACGCCGCGGCGCTCGAGATCGCCACGTTCGGCACCGCCGACCACGCCGAGGCACTGGCGGCGCTCGCCGACAAACGAACACCGCAGTTCCGAGGAGCGTGATCGCGATCGACCTGTACGCCGCCATGAGCACGCAGCGCGCCGTGCGGCGCCTGCGACCTGACCCGATTCCTGCCGAGGTGCTCGAGCGCGTCCTGCAGGCCGCGGCGTGGGCGCCGAGTGGCGCCAACCGCCAGCCGTGGCGGATCGTCGCCGTCACCGATCCGGCGCTCAAGCAGAGCCTCGCCGACGTGTATCGGCCGGAGTGGGAACGCTTCGCCGCGATCTACGCAGCGCAGATCGACGCCGCGCCCGAGGCCGGACGTGGAGCGCTCGAACGCGCCCGTGACGCCGGCGATCACCTCGCCGCCAATCTCCAGGACGCGCCCGTGCTGCTCGTGTTCTGCTTCGATCCGCGCGAGATGGCGGTCACGGACCGCAAGCTCGACCGGGTCAGCGTCGTCGGCGGCGCGTCGGTGTACCCGGCGGTGCAGAACCTGCTCCTGGCGTGCGTCGCCGAAGGGCTCGGCTGCGTGCTGACCACGCTGCACTGCCTCCGCGAACACGACGTCAAGCAATTACTCGGCGTCCCCGCCGAGTGGGGCACGGCCGCGCTCGTGCCGATCGGTTACCCCGAACGCGGGGGCCATGGACCCACCACCCGCCGCGGCGTCGCCGAGCTGGTGAGCTACAACCGTTTCAGCAGCTGACCCCCGGCGTCACACCACGACGGTCGGGTCGGTCCACTTGCTGACGTTGGCCGGGGCCGGCCCGGTGGCGATCGCGATCGCCTCGGGCACGGTGGCCGCGTACTGCGCCGCGGCGCGGTGGCCGGGCATCAGCAGCCCGGCCGCGGTGGCGTCATCGAAGAACTGGAACAACGCCCGGTAGTAGCCGTTGACGTCGACGAACGCGACCGGCTTGGCGAGCGTGCCGATCTGGTTCCACGTGAGGACCTCGACGATCTCGTCGAGCGTCCCGTACCCGCCGGGCAAGGCGACGAAGCCGTCGGCGTGCTCGGCCATCGCCGCCTTGCGGGCGTGCATCGACGACGTGACGACGAGCTCGGTCAACCCGGTGTGGGCGATCTCGCGGGCCACGAGGTGCTCGGGGATGAACCCGATCACCTCGGCGCCGGCGGCGAGCGCGGCGTCGGCGAGCGTGCCCATCAGGCCGACCCGGCTGCCGCCGTACACGAGGCGGTGCCCCGCTGTGCCGATCGCGGTGCCCAACTCGACGGCCGCGGCGGTGAACGCCGGGTCGTTGCCGGGGTTGGCCCCGAGGTACACGGCGATCGTCCGACCCTGCATGGGCGCCAAGTATGGCGAGCCCGACGGGGCTCAGACGCCGGCGTTGTTGGGCCACGGATACCGACGAGTAACTTCGTCGCATGTCCTCGCTCGACGCCGGTCCGGCCGCCCCCGATCTCGCCGCCGCGGGCGACGCCGTCACGCTCGCCGACCAGGCCCTCGCCAGCGCCTGGGCCCGGCTCGCCGAGCTCGGTGGGGCCGACCAGCAGCAGGTGTTCGCCTACGACCTGGCCCACGCCGCGGCGGCGATCACGATCGCCCGGGGCATGCTCGACTACGGCGCGCGCGGCGACACCGAAGCGCGCCTCGCCTGCGCGTTCGTCGCCGACGCCGTGCAGGGCCTGATCACCAAGCTGGTGGGGCGCGAGCAACTCTGGGGCGTCGACCTGGCCACGCTCGGCGCCACCCACGACTTCGTCGCCAGCTACTTCTCCCCCGCGTTCGTCGGCGCGCTCGCCAAGACGCCCGGCGCGCGTCATCTCGATGGCGACATGGAGATGGTGCAGGACACGTTCCGCGCGTTCGCCGCCGACGTGATCGCCCCGCACGCCGAACACGTGCACCGCAGCAACGGTGACGTGCCCGAATCGATCATCGCCGGGCTCGCCGAGCTCGGCGCGTTCGGGCTGAGCGTGCCCGCCGAGTACGGCGGGTTCTCCGAAGGCGGTGACGACGAATACCTCGCGATGGTGGTCGCCACCGAAGAGCTCAGCCGGGCCAGCCTCGGCATCGGCGGGTCGCTCGTCACCCGCCCCGAGATTCTCGCCCGGGCGCTCGTGAAGGGCGGCACCGAGGAGCAGAAGCAGCATTGGCTACCCAAGCTGGCGTCGGCCGAAGTGATGCCGGCGGTCGCCGTCACCGAGCCCGACTTCGGCTCCGACGTCGCCGGGATCAAGGTCACCGCCACCCCGGCGGCGGGGCCCGACGGGCGCCCCGGCTACGTGATCAACGGCGTCAAGACGTGGTGCACGCTGGCCGCCCGGGCCGACGCCCTGGCGCTGCTCGCGCGCACCGACCCCGACCGCACCAAGGGCCACAAGGGCCTGTCGTTGTTCGTCGTGCCGAAGGCGCGCGCGGACGGACACGGGTTCGTGCTCGACAACCCCGACGGTGGGCGCATGGAAGGCCGCCCGATCGACACGATCGGGTACCGAGGGATGCACTCCTACGAAGTCGCCCTCGACAACTGGTGGGTGCCGGCCGAGCACCTGGTGGGTGGCGAGGACGGCCTCGGGCAGGGCTTCTACCTGCAGATGGCCGGGTTCGAGAACGGTCGTCTGCAGACCGCGGCGCGGGCGCTCGGCGTGATGCAGGCCGCCTACGAAGCCGCCGTCGAATACGCCGACAACCGCAAGGTGTTCGGGCACAACATCGGCGAGTACCAGCTCACCCAGGCCAAGCTCGGACGGATGGCGGTGCTGATTCAGGGCTCGCGCCAGTTCGCCTACGAGGTCGCCCGGATGATGGCCCGCGGTGGCGGCTCGATGGAGGCGTCGATGGTGAAGGCGTTTGTCTGCAAGGCCGCCGAGTGGGTCACCCGCGAGGCGATGCAGATCCACGGCGGGTTCGGCTACGCCGAGGAGTACGCCGTGTCGCGGCTGTTCGTCGACGCTCGCGTGCTCTCGATCTTCGAAGGCGCCGACGAAACGCTCGCGCTCAAGGTGATCGCCCGCCGGCGCGGCTGAGCCGTCAGCCGGTCGTGGTGGGCGGCGTCACCCCGACGCAGACCTCGATCAGGCCGGCGATCACGGCCCGCTCGTCGTCCAGGTCGGTGACGCCGGAGAGCTGTTCGAGCATGCAGGTCGCCTGCTCCTCGCTGAACCCGCGCTCGGTGAAGAAGCGCGTGATGTTGCAGGTGTTGATCACCGCCAACCCCAGCGCGGTCGAGTCGCTCGTGTCGACGTCGGGCTGGGCGGCGAGCGTCTCGACCACGCACTGCGCCTCGTCCTCGGTGAAGCCGGCGTCGACCAGCGGGGCGGTGATACCGCATGCGGCGACGAGGGCGATGCCCATCTCGACCTCGGAACCGGTGATCTCGTTGGTCGACAAGTAATCGACCGCGCACTCGGCCTCGTCGGCCGTGAAGCCGGCGTCGACGAGCGGCTGGGTGTAGCCGCAGGCCGCCATTACGCCGATGCCGATCTCCATGTCCGAGCCGCTCGGCGCGCTGGCCATGAAGTCGACCATGCAGGTGGCCTGCTCGGCGGTCGCGCCGCCGTCGACGAACTGCTGCTCGAGCAGTTCGCGCACGGTGCCCTCGGTGGCCGGCGGGCCGCTGTCGTCGTCGTCGTCGCGTTCGATGCCGCACACCTGCTCGAGATAGGCGTCGACGCGATCCTTGGCGTGGTCGATCTCGGGCGAATCGGGGATCGCCGAGAGCTCGACGTCGAGGAACTGGTAGTCGACGGCGGCGAGCGCTCCGCTGAGCGCGCTGAACGCCTCGCGTTCGATCGCGATGTCGATGGCGATGTCGCTCGGGGCAGTGGTGGCCAGCTCGTCGTAGAGCGGCGTCATCGTCGAGATCATCGTCTCGTAGAACGTCGGGTCGAACGGATTCTCGGGGTCCTTCTCGACCGCGTCCATCTCGGTGGCGACGCCACAGAACGGCGAATTCGGGTCGCCGGTGAAGGTCGGTACCGAGTCGGGGGCGCTGTCCGGGGCGCTGTCGGCCACCGTCGCCCCAGTCGCGGCGCTCGTCGCCGGAGCTCCGGCCGCAGCCGTCGAGGTGGCGCTCGCGCCGGCATCGTCGTCGTCACCGCTGCAGCCGGCGGCGACCACCGCCAAGGCGACGACGAGCATTCCAGAGCCGAACCGGCCGATCCCACGCATGCCTCGCAGTGTGGCACAGCAACCGGACGGTTCCGACCTCACCCGCCGGCCCGCGCCGGCCCGACGGGGCTCACCAGAGGGCGACGAGCTCGGCGACGCTGGTGACCCGGGCGACGACTCGGCCGGCGTGCTCGAGCCCGGCGTGATCGTCGTACGGGTCGACGAGTACGGGATGCAGGCCGGCCGCGGCCGCACCGCCGACGTCCATCGTCACCGAGTCGCCGACGTAGGCGATCCGCTCGCGGGGAACCCCGTCGAAGTGCTCCAACGCGTGATCGAAGATCGCCGGATCGGGCTTGGCGACGCCGACCACCGCGCTGTCGACGATCACCCGCATCGCCGCCCCGACGCCCTCGCCGACCTGGCACACGCCGGCCCGGGCGAGCTCGGCGGCGACCTGCCCGGCGGCGTTCGACACGACGCCCATCGGCACACCGGCCCGGGCCAACTCTCCGAGCGCACGCAGACTCTCCGGGATCGGCCACCGCCACAACAGCGGCGTGCGCGTGTGGTTGAGCAGCTCGGCCGCGTGCTCGCGGTGCGCTTCGGCGACACCGACCGCAGTGACGTACGCCAGGTCGTACACGTGCCAGTCCAACTCCCCCGCGGCGGCGGCCGACTTGGCAGCCATCGCCGCGTAGTGGGCCCGACGATGCGGCTCGACCTCGAGCGCCCCGCCGAACGGCGCCAGCAGCGGGGCGATCACGGTCGGGTCCGGCAGCACCAGCACACCGCCGGCGTCGAACAGCACCGCATCGAACATGCCGCGGGTCAACATCACGAAGTGGGCTCCTTGTCAGTGGTGGATGATGTGCGATCCGCCCACGGGTGGCTTACCCGTGGGCGGAGTGATCGGCGCGGTTCGTCACGGGGGGTCGGCACCGGTGACGCCGACGTCGATGCCGCATTCGCCGGCGTTGTATGCCCGGATCCGCTCGTTGGCGGCGCTGATCGCGGTGGTACGCGCGTCGAGCTCGGTGAGGTCGGCGGCGGCGAGGTCGTAGTCGACCTCGGCGAGTGCCGCGTCGAGGAGGGCGAACGCCTCGGCCGACACGGCGAGGTCGTCGGTCAAGGCAGGCGGGGTGAGCGGGGCGATCGCGTCGAGCCGCTCGAGGATCGCCACGAGCGACATCTCGACGGCCCCGCGGTTGTCGGCATCGAGCGCGCGGAAGGCGGTCGTCAGGTCGTGAAGTTCGACCGCCACCGCGCACCATTGGGCCGTCTCGTCACGTGTCGTGCCGGGCGTCGCCGGCGTGCTCGCGGCCGGCGCGCCGGTGGCACGGGTCGGGGTGGCGGCCGTCGAGCCGGGGCCGGACGTCGTCGGCGACGGGGTGTTGGCGGGAGCCGCAACCATGCTGCTCGCAGGGACCGAAGGTCGGGCCGGTGGCGTGGACGCAGGTGGTCTCGCCGTGCCGTTGTCGGAGCACGCTGCGAGCACGGCGGCCACGGTGACCGCGACCGGGAACGCGCGACGAGGGTTCACCGCGGCTGCCCCGTGGGCACGCGGAGCAGTTCCGGCGCCACGGGCGCGGTGGGCGCGAGCGCGGCGGCGACCTCACCGGTGCGGCCGTCGGGGCCGATGACGCGGCTCGCCCAGGCCGGGTCGAACTCGACGAGCGAACTCCCGGCGGCCTCGGCGACGGCGTCGACGTAGCGCGTCGGGAGGCAGGTCCCGACCGGCGTCACGAGCCACACGGTCTCGCCCGCCGCGGCGGCGACGCGGGCCCGGGCTGCCAGCTTCGGTGCGACGAGCAGGCGCTCGCGGGATCCGGCGGCGAGCGACACGACGAGCGGGCCCGCATCCCCCGCGTCCGTCGCCCACACGTCGAGTGCGTCGGCGAGCAGCTCCGGGGTGGGATCACCGGCGAGTTCGTCGGCGAGCTCCCACCCACGCGCGTAGGGGTCGGCAGCGACGAGCAGGTGCGCGCACACCCACCACAACGGGGCGACCGCAGCGTGGCGCTCGAGGATCCGTCGCACCGCCACCACCAACGTGGCGGGGTCGTCGCCGAGCGATCCGAGTGCGGTGGCGGTCTCCCCGACGTAGCGCGCGGCGACCGTGCTGTCGACCCGGGCCAAGTAGCGCAAGTGCTCGATCGGGTGCACGCCCGCAGGGTAGCCCCGAGGCGTCGACGGCGACCGGCGAGCGCACTGGCGGATTGGCCGCCGCGTGTCAATTGGTCGCCTTCGGCGGTGCGAGTACGATCCGGGCCGTGCCGACCACGCTCTCCCCCGACCTCCAGCTGGCCCCCCTCGCCCCAGCCGGTGTCACCGGGAAGGCCACCGCCGCCCGGCCGCTCGCCGAGTGGCTGACGACGTTCCATCTCGCCGCGGTCGTGCTCGACCCGTACACCAACGAAAGCTCGTGGGTCCTCAAGACGGCCGTGCGGATCTTGGAAGAGTTCCGTGGCTCGCACGCCCGCGTGGCGTTCGTCGTCACCGCCGACGCGGCCGACACCCGGCGCTTCCTCGGCCCGCTCGCCGAACGCTTCCTCGCGTTCACCGACGCCGACCGCAGTTTCGTGAAGGCCGCCGGCCTGGCGACGTTGCCGGCGTTCGTGTTCGTCCGGGTCGACGGCGAGGTCGCCGCCAGCGCCGAAGGCTGGTCGCCCGAAGGATGGACCGCGGTGGCCGAGGCGATCGCCGACACGACGTGCTGGAACGTCCCCACGATTCCCGCCGCCGGCGATCCGCACGCGTTCGCTGGCACCCCCGTTTGAGCGTCCCGCTCCCCGACCTCCCCGTCAACGAGACGCTGGCGTCGTTACGGGCCGCGCTGGCGGAGCACTCGGCGGCGGTTCTCGTCGCCCCGCCCGGAGCAGGCAAGACCACGCTCGTGCCCCTCGCCCTGCTTGACGAACCGTGGCTGGCAGGACGCCGAATCGTGATGCTCGAACCGCGCCGCCTCGCCACGCGGGCGGCCGCCCGCCGAATGGCCGAGTTGCTCGGCGAGGCCGTCGGCGCAACGGTGGGCTACCAGACCCGCGACGAGCGCCACATCGGTCCGGGAACCCGGGTCGAGGTGGTGACCGAAGGCATCCTCACCCGCCGCCTCCAGTCGGACCCCGAGCTCCCCGGCGTGGGACTGGTGGTCTTCGACGAGGTGCACGAGCGCAACCTCCCGACCGATCTCGGGTTGGCGCTGGCGCTCGACACGATCGCCACGATCCGGCCCGACCTGCGCGTGCTGGCGATGTCGGCCACCCCCGACACCACCGCCCTGCAGCGCGTCCTGCCGCACGCGACGGTGATCGCGAGCGCCGGGCGGACCCACCCGGTGGATGTGCGCTGGCACCCCCGACAACCGCGCGATCGCATCGAACCCGTGACGGTGGCGGCCATCCAAAGCGCCCTGCGCGAGGAGTCCGGCGACGTGCTCGTGTTCCTTCCGGGCATCGGCGAGATCACCCGTACGCAACAACTCCTGGCGGGCACCCTCACCACCGATGTCGACGTGTACCCACTCGCCGGCGCGCTCGGGCTCGCCGAGCAGGACGCGGCGCTCGCCGGGTCGCCACCGGGCCGCCGGCGGGTGGTACTCGCCACCGACATCGCCGAGACCTCGCTCACCGTGGAAGGCGTCCGCGTCGTCGTCGACTCGGGGCTGGCCCGCGAACCGCGCTTCGACACCGCCACCGGCATGACCCGGCTCGCCACGGTCACCACCAGCCGGGCCTCGGCGGAGCAGCGCGCCGGGCGCGCCGGGCGCGTCGAGCCGGGCGTCTGCTACCGGCTGTGGAGCAAGCTCGAACACGGCACCCGGGCGGCGCACCGCACTCCCGAGATCGTCGAGGCCGACCTCTCGGGATTGGCGCTCGAGCTCGCCGTGTGGGGTACGCCGGCGAGCGAGCTGGCGTTCTTGACCGAGCCGCCGCGCAAGGCGTTGCAGGCCGCCGTCGAGCTGCTGCAACAGCTCGGTGCGCTGACGGCCGAGGGTACGCCGACGGCGATCGGGCGGCAGATGTTGGCGCTCCCCGTGCACCCGCGGCTGGCACGGATGCTGGTCGCCGAGCAATCGTCGCTCGGTTGTGCGCTGGCGGTGCTGCTCGACGAACGCGACATCCTCCGCGGCCGCCCTGACGAGCTCCCCAGCGACCTCGCGCTGCGCGTCGCCGCGCTCGCCGGGCGCACGGCCCACGAGGCCCTCGACCGCGGTGCGTCGCGACGGCTCGCCGAGCGGGCCGGCGACCTCGCCCGACGCCTCCGGAT
>JAEZFY010000100.1 GCA_023417265.1 Actinomycetes bacterium
CGGTTCCCGTGGCGCGGCCTGGCGGTGGCGACGGCCCTCGCCGTGGTGGTGGTCGTCGCCGCCAGCCTGTTCGTCGAGCCGGCCCCACCGCCGCCACCCGACGGGATCTTGCGGCCCGGCTCGTGCGTGACGATCGAACCCAACGGCGACGCCCGCGAGGCGGCGTGCCGGCCGACCGACGACGCGGCGGGCGACATCGTCGTCGAGGTCGTCGTGCCGTTCGGCGCGGCGTGCCCGTTCGGCACCGCCCCCCATCGCGATCACCAGGGGCAGGGCACCGCCTGTCTCGTGTTCCCCGTCGGGCGGCGCTAGCAGGCGCTGGCCGGTTCGGCGACGACCGCCAGGGTGGTGTTGACGCGCTCGACGATCTCGGCGTTGGCGGCGACCGCGGCATCGATCGCGGCGGTCGGCTCGAGACGTCCCTCACCGGTCAGCACCGGCAGCAGCGCCCCGGCCACCAGGCGGTACGCGGCCTCGGCGTCGGTGGCCGCGGCGGCGGCCAGCGCGGCAACGTCGGGCGGGAGGCCGCTGGCGTCGATCGGCCGTCCGGCGAGGTCGGCCGCGGCGGCGGCGATCACGGCGTCGATCTCGGCGGCGAGATCCGGGGCGAGCGCGCTGTGGCGGCTGATCACGCAACCCGGCCCGCCGTAGCGCAGGGCCTCGACCCGCTCGTATTGGAAGACGCGCACCCGCTCGCCGCCGTCGGCACGGCGGCTCGGCCCGTATTGGCGGAGGTATCCCTCGTGGTCGAGGCGGACATCGACGCCGTGCTCGGCGAGACGCATGATCACGGCCGAGCTGTACGGCTCGAACACGAGGAAGTTGTCGACGTCGTACACCACCGGCCCACCCGGCTCGAACCGGTCGAGATCGGCGAACACCGGCCGCAGCGTGTCGGCGGCGCGGCGATCGCCGACCGGCCCGAGGGCGTGCGCCTTGAAGCCGACGTTCCACGCCGCGAGGGCGACGACGAGTGCGATCAGCACGGCGTCGAGGCGTACCGGGAGGACGACCCGGCCGCGCAGCCGCTCGGCGACCCCCCACACGATCGCGACGTGCACGATCGCCGCCATCGCGAAGATCCAGCGCACCTGATGGCTCCCCAGGCCGGTCACCCCCACCACCTGCACCGCCAAGGTGGTGAGCGCCACGACCACGAGCAGCAAGGCCACCCCCGCGGTCCAGCGGGCCGGGCGCTGGGACGCGTCGCGAAGGCTGGCGACGAGCCAGGCGAGCACGGCCACCACCGCAGCCACGCCGAGCGCGGCGAGTCCCAACGCGGGGAGCCCGGGGATGCGGAACACAGTGCCGGTCGGCGTGGATTCGAGCGGCGCTGCGGGAACCGCGTCGGCGAAGCCCCAACGCGTCCAGCCCGGCGGCACGACGAGCACGGCGCCGAGCAGGCGCACCGCATTCGCGGTACCGATCGTGTGCTCGCCGCCGCCGGCGCTCGACGCCAACCTCGCGAGGTTGCCGCGCCCCTCACCGAAGAGCTGCTCCCAGAGGGGTTGCGCCCAGGCAACCACCGCGACGGCGGCGACCCAGAGCTGCCCCCGCCGGTCGCGCCGCGCCGCCGGGTCGCGGACGGCGGTGACGAGCACCAGGGCGAACAGGGCAGCGGCCACGTAGGCGTAGCCGATGTGGGTCTGCACGACCAGCGAGAGCACCCCGATCCAGAGCGGAGCGAGGGCGCGGTCGCCGGCGGCGACGGCCACCGTGAGCACGACCACCAGCGTGAACGGCAGCAGGAGCGCGTGTGGCTGCCAGATGTCGTACAGCAGTTCACTGCCCATCGACCAGGTCAGCGCGCCGACGAGCACGAGCAACCAGCGCTCGGCCCGCCACCCGCCGAGCCGGGCGCCCACGAGGGCGACACCGAGCGCCGCTGCGGCGTTGACCGCGCCGACCCCCACCGCAACTCCCGCGGCGTACCCGAACGGTCGCCCGATCAGCCACATGAACGGAGCCAGTACGTCGTCGTACAACGGGCCCGGGTTGTTGACGTCGGTACCGAGCGCCAGCGAGGCCGAGGTCCACGAACCGAGCAGCGGGTGGTGCCGGGTGAACACGTCGGCGGCGCGCAGCGTCAACAGGGCGTCGTCGCCGATCGGAAACCAGCCGCGCCCGAGCGCGCGCACCACCGCCACCACGATCGGCACGAGCGGCACCGCCCGCAGCGCCCACCGCCACGCGGCGGGCGGCCCCTCGCCGGTTCGGGTCGGGTCGGGGACGCGGACGGATTCGGTCATCTCGGGGCGCTCCCCCGCGGCCGCACGGTCACCGGGGCGGGCGAGCGGCCAGACTGTAGCCTCCGCCGCCATGGATCTCTCCGAGCGTCGGTGTGGCGAGAGCGCCGCCCGTCACCCGTGGGAGATCGAACGCTTGCGCGCCTACCGGCGGGTGTTGGCCGACCACGGGGCACTGTCCGCCCGGCGCATCCTCGACGTCGGTGCCGGCGACGGCTGGTTCGCCGAGACCCTGATCAGCGACCTTCCCCACGTCGAGCAAGTCGTGTGCTGGGACGTCAACTACGACGTCGACGAGCTCGTCACCACCGACCCACGGGTCGCCCGCACGCGAACCGCCCCCGCCCCGGGGTTCGACCTCGTGCTCGTGCTCGACGTCCTCGAACACGTCGACGATCCGGACCGCTTCGTCACCGACCAGCTGTGTCCGGTCAGCGGGCCCGGCACGCCGGTGCTCGTCGCCGTGCCGGCCCACCCGGGCCTGTTCGGCGAGCACGACCGGGCGCTCGGCCATCACCGGCGCTACACGATCACCGGGCTGATCGAGCAGGTGTCGCCGTGGATCGACGTCGTCGACCACGGGCCCCTGTTCACCGGGCTGGTGCCCTTGCGGGCCGCTGCGGTCGCCGCCGAACGGGTGCGCCACCAGCCTCGTGCCACCACCGATCCGCACGGGGTCGGCGGGTGGAACCGCGGCCCGGTGGCCACCCGGATGGTGCGCGCGCCGCTCGCCTTCGATTCGGCCGTGACCCGGCGGATCGGCCCGTTGCGGCGCCGGGTCACCGGGCTGTCGCACTGGGCGTACGGATACACGCGGTGAGCGTCGCCGTCGTCGTCCCGTGCTTCGACGAGGCGGAACGGCTCGACCTCACCGGGCTGGCCGAGCTCGCCCGCTTCGCCGATCTGGTGGTGTTCGTCGACGACGGCTCCAGCGATGCCACGCCACTCCACCTCGATCTGTTCGCGGCCACGTGCGCCAACGTCGAAGTGGTGCACTTGCCGCACAACGTCGGCAAAGCAGAAGCGGTCCGCGCCGGCCTCAACCACATCGGCGACCGAGCCACGGTGGTCGGCTACTTCGATGCCGACCTCGCCACACCGGTGAGCGAGTTGGTGCGGATGGCAGCGGTGCTCGCCGAGCGGCCCGGCTGCGAAGCCGTGCTCGCCAGCCGCGTGGCGCTGCTCGGCCACGCGGTACAGCGCCGCGCGATCCGCCACTACCTGGGGCGTCTCTACGCGACCGCCGCCAGCATCGTGCTTGCCGTGCCGGTGTACGACACCCAATGCGGGGCCAAGCTGTTCCGCAACGGGTCGACGTTGGTCGCCGCCCTGGCCGAGCCGTTCCCGGACCGCTGGTCGTTCGACGTCGAGTTGCTCGGTCGGCTCCTACGTCCTCGGCACGGCGTCCCCGCGGTGGCACCCGACGCACTCGTCGAGATGCCACTCACGGCATGGCGCGATGTCGCCGGCTCGAAGCTCGGGGTCGGATCTGGTGTCCGGGCGCTCGCCGCCTTGGCCGGCGTCCGCCGGCGGATGCACCGCCGCGGCTGACCCGCCGCTACGCGCCGGGCTCGTCGACGATCCGCACCGCAGCCCCTTCCGCCGACGGTTCGGGCGGCCCGACCGCGTCGGCGATCAGGCGCTGCTCGACGTCACGTCCACCGTCGTCGGGATCGACGAGCTGGGCGACGTCGACGAGTGCCGCGTCCTCGGCCCACTCCGGGTCGAAGGTCTCCTCGCGGAGCGCGTCGATCGGTTCGTAGCGCTCGTCGCGCTCGGCGTACGACTCGGGAACCGCCGGATTCTCCTCGACACCGAGCGGACGGTCGGGCGGGTACGCCTGGCCGGCGGCGACGACTTCCTCGTCGAGTGCCTCGGCGCCGTCCTGGGGATCGTGTGCGTCGCTCATGCTGGTCTCCTCGGCGTGTTCCCGGCGGCCGATCCGCCGGTCCGCCCCGGGAGTACCCAGGCGTGGGTCCGGTCATGCCACGCCGGTCGCGTGTCGCCGTGACGGCCAGCGGGTACTCCGGGCCATGCAGCACCACGACCACGACCCCGACCACGACCACGACCGCGGCGGCCCTGAACGCGCCGTCGACAACGCGACCAGCGATCACCTGCTCGACGGGTCGCTGCGCGACGCGCACGGCGAGGTGTCTCCCGATCCCGAGCTCGATGGCTCGGGCAACGGCGAACCCGATCCGCGCGTCACCGCCGCCCACCGCCACCAGGCCGACGCCGTCGAAGAAGGAGATCGCCAAGCCACGGGCGGCGCGCTCGGCGAAACCGACACCGACGGACCCAGCGGCGAGGCGGCCGGGCGATGAGCGCGGCGGCCTGGATCGCCGTGCTGGCCGGTGGCGCACTGGCGCTCGCCGTCGTGGTGTGGTTCCTCACCACCAGAAAAACCCCGCAGGACGAACCCGGCCGTGCGCCGATCGTCGACCGCCCGGCCGGACCCGGCGCCGAGTCGCAGCGCGTCGATGAGCGCGGCCCGCTGGCCGGCGGCCCGCACCGACCCGACGAACACGGCGGCCGTTGAGCCGCGACGGTCGGCGCGACGTTTGGCGGAACGGTCCGCCGGGGACTGCCATCGCATGAACGACACACAGCTCCAAGAGTTGTTGTACCAAGCCCTCGAAACCGAGATCGGCGGGCAGGCCGTGTATCGCACGGCGATCGAATGCGCCGTCAACGACGATCTCCGCGACGAGTGGACGAAGTACCTCGAAGAGACCACCCGCCACGAAGAAATCCTGCGCAACCTGTTCTCCGAACTCGGGCTCGACCCGGAAGCGGAGACGCCTGGTCGCATGGTCGTCCGCCACATCGGCGAGTCGCTCGTCAAGGCGATGGAGATGGCCCTCAGCTCGGGCACCCCGGAAGCCGCTGAACTGGTCGCCGGCGAGTGCGTGGTCCACGCCGAGACGAAGGACCACCTCAACTGGGAACTCATGGAGTTCTGCGCCGAGGCGGCCGACAAGAAGACGGCCGCGGCCCTGACCGCCGCCACCGAGGCCGTCGAGGACGAAGAGGACGAGCACCTGTACCACACCAAGGGCTGGACCCGCGAGCTGTGGCTGCAGTCGCTCGGGCTTCCCGCGGCCGTGCCGCCTCCCGAAGAGGAGAAGCACGTCGTCACGGCGATCGGTGCCGAGCGCGCCGCCAATGCCCGCGACGAGTACGTGAACTCCTGACCCGCAATTCTTGACAGGGCCCCCGCCCGAACCGGTGGCCGGTCCCGTCGAGCGCCTCAACGACGAGGCGTTCGGCGGAACCGGCCACCGGTTCCGCGTTGCGGCCACACTGGCGGCGACGAGAGGAACGACCGCGATGACGCACCCGGACAACGATCAGGCCGGCGAACGGCCGGTGGCGGTCGTCGACATCGACGGCGTCGTCGCCGACGTCCGCCATCGTCTGCACCACCTGAGCGCCCGCCCGAAGCGATGGGACGCGTTCTTCCGCGCGGCCGACGACGACGCCGCGCACCCCGAGGGTCTCGAGGTCGTGGCCACACTGGCCGCCGACCACGAGATCGTGTACGTCACCGGTCGCCCCGAACATCTGCGCCGCGCCACCGAGGCCTGGCTCATGCGCCACGGGATCGGCGGGCATCGTCTCGTCATGCGCCGCACCAACGATCGCCGCCCGGCGGCGGTGATGAAGCTTCAGGCCGTGCGTCACCTGGCCGGCGAGCGCACCGTCGCCGTGATCGTCGACGACGACCAGGCGGTGCTCGACGCGTATGCCAAGGCCGGGTTCACCACGTTCCCGGCCACGTGGGAGGCGCGCCTGCTCGACGAGGCGCGCGCGCTCGCCGACGCCCAGGAGCGCCAGGGCCGCACGTAGGCGGTATGTCGGCCGGCGCCGGTCAGCCGGCCTCGACGGGCTGGAGCACGTGCCCGCAGGCGCACGTGTAGGCGTCGCCGTGCGGGCACGGTGTGACGATCTCCAGCTCGCACCCGCAGTCCGTGTTGGTGCAGGTCAGGCGCGTTCCGGCGGCGTTGCGGGCAGATTCGGTGTGGTCGCTCATGCCGGAGGGGATGCCCCGTCGGGCACCCCGTGACTCGCCTGATCGAGAATTCGCCGGCGTTCGTCATACGCGTTGATGCCCACGGCGAGGACCGGCACCGCGAACACCGTGCCCACGAACCCGAACAGCGCGCCGCCGGCAGCGATCCCGATCAGGATCGTCAACGGATGCAGCCGGACCGCACGCCCGTAGATAAACGGCGCCAACACGTCGTTGTCGAGTTGCTGCACGACCAACACGACGCCGCCGACAATCAAGGCCGGAACGGTGCCGGCGGTCACCAACGTGACGAGCACCCCGATCACGCCGGCCGTGATCGCCCCGACCAGCGGTACGAACGCGGCGAGGAACGTGATCAGCATCACCGCCGGGATCAAGCGGGCGCCGGCGAAGAACATGGCGATGCCCACGACCACCGCCTCGACGATGCCGAGCAGGGCTGCGCCGCGCAGGAAGCCGCCGAGTGCCGCCCACGACCGGTCGAGCATGCGCTGCCCGGTGGCCCGTTGGCGCACCGGCAGCAGCAGCGTGGCCCGGGCGGCGAAGCGCCGGCCGTCTTTCAGGAAGAAGAAGGTCAGCACGAGGGCGAGCACGATGCCGACGGCGAGTTCGCCGACCATGACCGCGTTCGTCTCGCCGCCCACCGAACGGACGAACCCGCGCAGAGCGTCGCCGGCTTCGCGACGCCACCGTTCGGCGTCGGCTCGGTTGACGTCGAAGGGGCTGTCCTCGACGAGCCAGTCCGTGATGTCCTCGATGCCGCGTTCGAGCGTGGTCGGCAAGTTGTCGACCTCACCGGCTACGGACCAGCCGACGAAGCCGAGCGCCGCACCGAGCACGATCAAGAAGCCGAGCAACGTGACCGTCGCCGACAGCGCCGCTGGGAGGCGTTCGCGGAGCCGGGAGTGAACCGGAAACAAGGCCCGTGTGAGCAGCGTGGCGACACCGATCGGCACGAGCACCACCAGGATCTGTCCGGCGAGCCACAGCGCGGCGACGATCGCCAAAGCGATCACCAACAGACGCCACCCGTAGGCGGCACCCTGAGCGATGCGCGGGTGGATCGGCACGGCCGGGGCGACCGACTGGTCCCCCGGAAAGCCTGCGGCGTCCTTCATGCGCCCACCAGTACCCAAATCCTGGTGGCGGAACCGTGCAGAGCGTGCCCGTTGAGCGATCGAGTGTCACACCGCGTCTGGCCGGGTAGACGCCGGCAGCGATGCGCGATCGACTACATCTGCGTCCACCGTCTCGATTGATCCCGGAGCTCGACATGACACGAACCCGCAGCCGCTGCCACGCAGGCCCCTCGACGTCGGGCCGGGCAACCCGGTGACCGCCCTCGAGTGGTACGAGATCGTCGGCCGGATCGGGCTGGCCGCCCTACTCGGCGGGCTGCTCGGCTTCGAGCGCGAGTTCGACGGCAACTTCGCCGGCTTGCGCACGCACCTCCTGCTGACCGTCGGCGCGGCGCTGTTCGCGGTGGTCTCCGTCGCCGGCTTCGACGCGATGATCACCGAGCGGGCGAACTCCAACGTCAACGTCGACGTCACACGAATCGCCGCCTACATCGCACCGGGCGTCGGCTTCATCGGTGGCGGGGCGATCCTCAAGGCCAATGGGCGGATCCGCGGGCTCACGACCGCAGCGTCGCTGTGGACCGCGGCGGGCATCGGCGTGGCCTGCGGCGTGGGCTTCTGGATCGGCGCCGTGACGGCGACGGTGATCGCCCTGATCGCGCTCGAGGTGCTCCAGCCGTTGAGCAACTGGGCGGCCGACCTCGGCCGCCGTCACGGTCGCCAGGACGACGACGCCGCCGATCACTGACCCGTTCACCGATCGGCGGCTGCGAGCGCGACCGCGAGTGCCAATACGGCGACGGGCGCGGCATGCTCCCACCACGCCAGGGCGAGGCTGCGGCCGCCGCCCAGCTCGATGGTCAACGTTCCCGCCACCGCCCAGGCGACGACCGCCAACGCAGCGCGATCGGCGGCCTCGGCCGGGGCGCGCCACGCCGCCACCGTGAGCACCGCGAGGC
>JAEZFY010000136.1 GCA_023417265.1 Actinomycetes bacterium
GCGATCCCAGGTACCGCTGCAACTCGAACGCGCTGACGTGGGTCTTGTAGTCGCGCCACTCGCGCCGCTTGTTGCGCAGGAACCATTCGAAGATGTGTTCGCCGAGCACCTCGCGGGCGAGCTCGGAGCGTTCCATCACGGCCAGCGCATCGGCGAGCGACTGCGGGAGCTGCTGGATGCCGAGCTTGGCGAGCGCCGCGTCGTCCATCTCGAACAGGTTCGAGTCGGCTTCCTCGGGCAGGTCGTAGCCCTCGGCGATGCCGCGCATGCCGGCCGCGAGGATCAGCGCGAAGGCGAGGTACGGGTTGCAGGCCGGGTCGGGCGAGCGGTACTCGATGCGGGTCGCCAGCGGGTTGCCCTTCTTGGCGACCGGGATGCGCACCAGGCCACTGCGGTTGTTGCGCGCCCAGCTGATGTGGACCGGTGCTTCGAAGCCTGGCACGAGCCGCTTGTAGCTGTTGACGGTCTGGTTCGTGATCGCCGTGATCTCGGCCGCGTGGCGGAGCAGGCCGGCGATGAAGTGCTTGGCGACCGGGGACAGTTTGTGCGGGTCGTCCTCGGCGTAGAAGGCGTTCTCGTCACCGCGGAACAACGACATGTGGAGGTGCATGCCGGATCCCTGGACGCCCTCGAGCGGCTTGGGCATGAACGTCGCGTGCACCCCCTGACTCGCGGCGACCTCTTTGACCACGAGCCGGAAGGTCATCACCGAATCGGCCATCGTCAGCGCGTCGGTGTGGCGCAAATCGATCTCTTGTTGGCTCGGGCTGTCCTCGTGGAACGAGTACTCGACCGGGATCGACAGCTGTTCGAGCTTGCGCAGGGTCTGTTTGCGCAGATCGCCTGACGCGTCGTGCGTGGTGAGGTCGAAGAAACTGCCGTTGTCGAGCGGCTGCGGCGGCTGCCCCGGCACCGGTGGGGCGAAGTAGAAGAACTCGATGTCGGGAGCGACGTAGAACGTGTAGCCCTGATCGTGGGCGGCTTGCATGTGGCGCCGCAGCACCTGGCGGGGGTCGCCCGGGAACGGGGCCCCGTCAAGCGTGTGCACGTCGCAGAACACCCGGGCCTCGGCGGCGCCGCTCTCGCCCCACGGGAGCAGCTCGAACGTGTCCGGGTCGGGCACCGCGAGCACGTCGGATTCTTGGATGCGCGAGAACCCGTCGATCGACGAGCCGTCGAAGGTCATCCCGTCCTCGAGCGCGTTCTCGAGCTCGGCCGGGCTGATCGCGAACGACTTGAGGTTGCCGAGCACGTCGGTGAACCACAGTCGGACGAGGCGCACGCCGCGCTCCTCGACGGTGCGCAGGACGTAGTCGCGTTGCTGATCGAGCATCTTGCTCACCGCACCATTCTGCCGTTACATCCGGGGTCAGACCCCGGATGTAACGAGCGGTTCGAACGGACTACTTCTTCGGGCCCGGCTTGCCGGCGGCCGCCGCACCGACCGTCTCGGTTATCAGACGGGCGACCGTGTACGGATCGGCGTTGGCGTTGGGGCGACGGTCTTCGGCGTAGCCCTTCTTGTCGACGGCGACCTGCCACGGGATACGGATCGACGAGCCGCGGTCCGACACGCCGTAGCTGAACTTGTTCCACGGGGCCGTCTCGTGCTTGCCGGTGAGACGGTCCTCGATGCCGGCGCCGTAGTTCTGGACCAGCGTCAGGTAGTTCTTACCGATCGCCTCGCAGGCGGCGATCACCGCGTCGTAGCCCTCGCGCATGGCGACCGACGAGAAGTTGGTGTGCATGCCGGCACCGTTCCAGTCGCCCTTGGCGGGCTTGGCGGCGAAGCTGACGATCACGCCGTAGTCCTCGGCGATCCGCTTGAGCAGCCAGCGGGCGATGTACATGTGGTCGCCGACCTCGGTGACGCCGGCGGGGCCGATCTGGAACTCCCACTGCCCGGGCATGACCTCGGCATTGGTGCCGGAGATCTTCAGGCCGGCGTCGATGCACGCCTGGGTGTGCTCCTCGATGATCTCGCGACCGAAGATGACCTCGGCGCCGACGCCGCAGTAATACGGGCCCTGCGGACCGGGGAAGCCGCCGTCGGGGAAGCCGTACGGGGTGCCGTCGGTCTTGAGCAGCGTGTACTCCTGCTCGAGCCCGAACCAGAAATCGTCCTTGGCGTACTTCTTGGCGGCCTTGGCCGCGCCCGCACGAGTGTTGGTGGGGTGCGGCGTGCCGTCGACCAGGTACACCTCACACATCACGAGGACGTTCTTGCCGCCGCGGATCGGGTCGGGGCAGACGAACACCGGCTTGAGCACGCAGTCCGACTTGTCACCGGTGGCTTGCTCGGTCGACGAACCGTCGAATCCCCAGACCGGCAGATCCGTCACGTCGTCGGCGAGGATCTTGGTCTTGCTGCGCAGGCCCTGCGTCGGCTCGTAGCCGTCGAGCCAGATGTATTCAGCTTGGTACGCCACGTATGAAATCCTTCGTGAACTCGGCGTTCGGGTGAACGGTTGTAGGGGCGTCGGCAGGCTTGCACCGGCCAGTTTCGCGGCGGTTCGGAGAATGTGAACGGTCTGTGAACGACGCTTCGGTCGTGTTTGCCGCAGGGTGTGGTGGCGAGCCGATGCCCGCAGGTCTGGGGCTAGCGTCGCCCGAGTGAAGTGGTGGCCGGCCGCCCTGCTCGGCGTCGCCCTCGGCGCGGCAGGGTGCGCGGACGAGCCGGCGGCACCGCGCCCCACCACCCTGAACACGGGCCCGGCCGAAGAGCTCGCGCCGAGCCAACTGGCGCTGCCCACGCTCCCGCCGCCGACGCTGCCCGAGCAGTGCCCGTCCGGCACGATCGAGATCGCCGCCACCCCCGGCCAACCGCCGGACGCCGACGTCGTGGTGACGTTCCGCAACGTCGGCGCGGTGGAGTGCGAGATCGACCTCGCTCGCGACTGGGCCACCGAGCACCAGATCGAGCCCTCCGTGCGGCTCGCTCCCGGGGCGACGGCCGAACTGTGGGCGATCGCCGCTGGCGACTGCGACGGGGCCACCCGGCCGGCGTGGCACCTCACGGTCAACGGTGTCGACGAGCGCATCGCCCTGCCGCAACCGAGTTGCGCGCTCGCCCCGATGGCGTTCTTCCCGGCCTGACGCGACATCCGCAGGTTCTACGGATGTGTCCTTCCGGGGCGGCGTTCATGCTCGGCGTTTATGAAGCGACTGCTGGGGATGTTGTCGGGGGTGCTCGCTGTGGCGAGTGCCGTGATCGTGGTCGGGCCGGGAGCCCGGGCGCAG
>JAEZFY010000150.1 GCA_023417265.1 Actinomycetes bacterium
GTGAGTGCCAGAGACCGGCCTGCGGTCACCGAGCCGACAAATCCCGTTGAAGCCAGACGACGTCGACAGTCAGAGGGTGGGTCAGACCCGGAGACCGCAGGCAGGCACTCCCCATTCTCACTGTCAGGGGGCGAGGATCGCGGCCTGGGCGGCGGCGATGTGGCTGCGCGCGATCCGTTCGGCGGCGTCGGCGTCGCCGTGGGCGACCGCCTCGGCGAGCTGCGCGTGCTCGGCCCACGAATCGGGTGCCCGGCGGCGGATGCCTTCGGCGTAGATCCACTCGATCATGTCCTGCGAACGCCGGATCGTCTCGGCGAGCATCTCGTTGCGGGCCGCCCGGGCGAGCAGCGCGTGAAACTGGGTGTTCCGCCCCGGCAGCTCGGTGAGGTGGCCCCCGGCGGCGATCTCGAGCCCGCCGGCGACGGCCTCGCGGAGTTCGGCGATCTCGGTTTCGGTGCGGCGCTGGGCCGCCAGCCGGGCGACGAGCCCTTCGAGCGCTTCGCGGACTTCGAACAACTCGCGGGCGCCGGCCGCCGACAGCGTGGCCACACGTGCGCCCCGCCGCGGCTCGAGCTCGACGAAGCCTTCCCCGGCGAGCGCCTGGAGCGCCTCGCGCACGGGGTTGCGGGACACCTCCAGCTCGGCCGCGATGTGGTCCTCGAAGATCCGTTCGCCGGGCTCGTAGACGTGGGCGATGATGCGCCGTCGGATTTCCTCGAGCACGATCACGCGCAACGGCTGATGGGCGGCGCCGAGGGTGCGCGCCGGTCGCATCGGGTCGGGTGCGGGGTTGCTCATCGGGTCCTCCGTTTTCTACGACGTTTCGGGGGAGTCACGACCGTGTGGACCACTACCACGACCGTCTCGTATGTTGTATAAAGTATGCGTTGGCCGTGATCGTGGTCAACGATCAGGTCCTTTCGAAAGGGGAAAAACGTGCGCTCACGTCACCGTTTGCTCAGCACGCTCGTCGTGCTCGGCGTTGTTGCTTCCGCCTGTGGCGGTGACGACGACGACGACACCACGCCGGCTGAGTCGTCGCCGCCGGCCGCCACCGCGGCCGCGCCAGGCGGCACCGATGCGCCCGCCGGAACCTCGGCGCCGGTCGCCGGGGCAGAGATCACGATCGCCCTCGGTTCCGAGCCGACCAGCCTCGACCCGCACATCGTCGACGACGGTGGCGAGCGGGCGATCAACGACAACATCTACGAGACCCTGCTCGCGCGCACGCCCGACGGTGAGCTCGTCCCGGGCCTCGCCACCGAGTTGCCGACGCTCGTCGACGACACCACGTGGGAGTTCAAGCTGCGCGAGGGCGTGACGTTCCACGACGGCACCCCGTTCGACGCCGACGCCGTGGTGGCCACGGTCGAGCGGATGATCGGCTTGATCGAGGCCGAAGGCACCGACAACGCGGGCTTCTTCAGCACGCTCACCGGCGCCACCGCGGTCGACCCGACCACCGTGCAGATCACCACCAACGGCCCCGACGGCGTGCTGCCGGCGCGCATGTACTGGCTCAAGATGGTGACGCCCGCCGACGCCGCCAAGGACGACCTCTCGGACGCCCCGAACGGCACCGGCCCGTACAAATTCGTGAGCCGCGAGACCGGCGTGTCGATCCAGCTCGCCGCCAACGCCGACTACTGGGGCGACGCACCGTCGATCACCACGGTCAACTACGCGTTCGTCACCGAGGGCGGCACGCGTCTGGCCGGGCTCAAGTCGGGCCAGTACGACCTGATCACGAACCTCCCGCCGAACGACGTCGGTCAGGCCCCGCAGCCGGCCACGATCCAGGGCCAGGAGAACCCGATCATCATCCTCGATGCCGACGAGGGCATCACCGCCGACGTCAACGTCCGCAAGGCGCTCAACCTGGCGCTCGACAAGCAGGCGATCGCCGACGTCGTGTACGGCGGCTACGCCGTGCCCGTCAACGGTCAGCTGCTGGCGCCGTCGATCCTCGGTCACAACGAGGATCTCGAGCCGTACGCCTACGACCCCGAGCAGGCCAAGCAGTTGATCGAGGAGGCCGGCGTGGCCGGTGCGACGATCACCCTGGTCGGCGAGTCGTCGGGCCGTTGGTTGAACGACCGTGAGCTCGTTGAAGCGGTCGCCAGCTACTGGACCGAGGCCGGCCTCACGGTCGACCTGCAGACGCCCGAGTTCGGCGCCTACCTCGACGTCCTGTTCGACCGCGAGAGCCGTGCCGACGCGATCTTCGTGTCGAGCTCGAACGACCTGCTCGACCCGTCGCGTCAGCTCAACACCTATTACTCGCTCGACGGCGTCGGCTCGTCGAACACCAACGCCGAGCTCAAGGACCTGGTCGACAGCGGTCAGGCCACGCTCGACCCCGAAGAGCGCGAGACGATCTACGAAGAGGCCGTGCAGATCGCCTACGACGAGGCGTACTTCGCCTTCCTCGTGAGCAACCAGGACCTCTACGGTCTGTCGGAGCGGCTGCAGTGGACCCCGCGGGTCGACTCCAAGCTGCTCGTCAGCGAGATGTCGGTCGGCGGCTGAGCTCGACCGGCCGGTCAGTCAAACGGTAGGGGGACGGCAGCATGGGCCGCTACATCGCACGCAGGCTCGCACAGGGCCTGGTCGTGATCTTCGGGGTGACGATCTTCGTGTTCGTCGTCACCCGGATGATCGGCGATCCCGTCAAGTTCATGCTGCCGCTCTCCGCCACACCGGAGCAGCGCGAAGCACGGCGCGAGGCGATGGGTCTCAACGACCCGATCCTCGAGCAGTTCGGGCGCTTCCTCGGCGACCTCGTCCAGGGCGACCTGGGCGAGAGCTCGTACGTGCGCGGCACGCCCACGCTGGACGTCGTCTTCGACTACCTGCCACGCACACTCCAACTGGTCGCCGCCGGCATGCTGCTGGCGATCGTGCTGAGCATTCCGCTCGGTGTGATCGCCAGCCGCAAGCCGGGCGGCACCACCGATCGGGTGCTCACCACGCTGAGCCTGATCGGGCTCTCGATGCCGCAGTTCTTCCTCGGCTACATCCTCCTGATCGGGTTCACCGTCCGCCTCAACTGGTTCCAGTCGGGCCCGGGCGGGCTCAAGAATCTCGTCCTGCCGTCGCTGTGCCTGGCCCTCCCCGCGGTCGGCCGACTCGCGGTCGTCGTCCGCTCGGCGATGATCGACGAGCTCAACTCGCAGTACGTCAAGGTCGCCAAGGCGAAAGGCCTCAGTCGTCGCCGCATCCTCGGCGTGCACGCCTTGCGCAACGCCGGTATCCCGTACGTCACGCTGCTCGGCTGGGAGGTGATCCGCGCGATTGCCGGCTACACCGTGGTGGTCGAGTCCGTGTTCAACTGGCCGGGCCTCGGCTTCATGGCGTCGACGGCCGTGAAGAACCAGGACTTCTACTTGATCCAAGCGATCGTGTTCGTGGTGGCGGTGATGGTGGTGCTCATCAACATCGCCGTCGACGTCGCCTACAAGCTGCTCGACCCGCGGGTGAAGCTGTCATGAGCGCACCCGACGAATACACCGCCCAGCACCGCGACGAAGAGCACGCCACCGACGACGAAGAGGCGATCCAGGGTCGCCCCTACGAGATCACCGCGGCCCGCCGCGGTGGGTTGTTCGGCGAGCTGGTGCGCGACAAGCTCGGCTTCCTCTCGGCACTGTTCCTCACCCTGCTCGCGCTGGCGGCGATCTTCGCCCCCCTGATCGCCCCCGACGACCCCAATCGCGGCGACCTGTCCAACGCGATGGCGTCGCCGGTGTGGAACGGCGGTTCGTGGAGCAACCCGGTCGGCACCGACTGGCAGGGCTACGACGTGCTCTCGCGGCTGCTCTACGGCGCCCGCACGTCCTTGTTCATCGGTGTGCTCGTCGTCGTCCTGGCCGGCACGTTCGGCGTCGTGATCGGCCTGATCTCGGGCTACAAGGGCGGCCGCACCGACCGCCTGCTGATGGGCTGGGTCGATGTCCAGGTGTCGTTCCCCGGGCTGCTCCTGGCGATGCTCCTCATCGCCCTCGTCGGCGGCACCGTGTGGACGGTGGCGATCATCTTGGCGATCAACGGCTGGATGGTCTACGCCCGCATGACCCGTGGCGTTGTTCTGTCCGTACGCGAACGACCGTTCGTGGAGGCCGCCGAGATGCTCGGATCGACACCGTTCCGAGTCGTCACCAAACACGTGCTGCCGAACCTCGTCACGCCGCTGGCCACGCTGGCCGTGCTCGAGTTCGCCCGGATCATCCTCGCCGAGGCTGCGCTCAGCTTCCTCGGACTCGGCATCCAGTACCCCGGCGTGACGTGGGGCCTCGACATCTCGCGTGCCGGCGACCACGAGTTGTTCGGCAACCAGTGGCTGATCATCTACCCGGGCCTGTTGCTCAGCCTCACGGTGCTCGCCGTCAACCTGCTCAGCAGCTGGCTGCGCGTGATGCTCGATCCGCAAGAACGCGAGAAGCGCTTCGCCGCCTCGGTCCAGGACAAGGGGGGAATGTGACCGCGACCGTGGTGCCCGGTGCCGAGCAAACCGCGTTGCTCGACGTCTCCGAGCTGTACGTCGACTTCTTCACCCGCCGCGGCGTGGTGCAAGCGGTGCGCGGCGTGTCGTTCCAGATCGAACGCGGCGAGACGCTCGGCGTGGTCGGCGAGAGCGGCTCGGGCAAGAGCGTGATGGCGCAGACCTTGCTCGGCCTGATCGAGCTGCCCGGCCGGATCACGGGCGGCGACGTCAAGTGGAAGGGCCAGTCGCTCGTCCACGACGCCGGGAACACGCTCAATCGGGTCCGCGGCAAAGAGATCGCGATGGTGTTCCAGGACCCGATGACGTCGCTCAACCCACTCTTCACCGTGGGCGCCCAGATCGCCGAGGTGTGCCGCCGCCACACCGGCGTCAACAAGCGTCAAGCCCAGGAGCGGGCGGTCGAGCTGCTCGACCTGGTGGGCATCGCCAACCCGGCGCAACGGGTGAAGCAGTACCCGCACGAGATGTCGGGCGGCATGCGCCAGCGCGTGCTGATCGCGATGGCGCTGGCCTGCGACCCGGAACTGCTCGTGGCCGACGAGCCGACCACCGCGCTCGACGTCACGATCCAGGCCCAGATCTTGGAGTTGATCGCCGAGCTGCAGCAGCGCCTCGGCTTGGCGGTGATGTTGATCACGCACGACCTCGGCGTGGTCGCCGGGCTGTGCGACCGGGTGGCCGTCATGTACTCGGGCAAGCTCGTCGAGTTGGCCACCGCCGAGCAGCTGTTCGGCGAGCCGGCCCACCCGTACAGTGCTGGCCTGTTGGCGAGCACGCCCCGGCCCGACAAGGTCGAGACCCGGCTCGTGTCGATCGAGGGGGCTCCGCCCGACCTCGTCGACCCGCCGCCGGGGTGCCCGTTCGCGGCCCGTTGCCATCTCGCCGTCGATCAATGCCGGGAAGCGATGCCCGGCCTGAAGCAGTACGAACTCGGCCGCCGGGTGGCGTGCTGGCGGGCATTCGAGGTGAGTCATGGCTGAACCGTCCACGCTCGCCGGCGGCGCCCCCGCGGCGGCCACGCCGGCACAACCGTTGGTCGACGTCGAGCATCTGTCGATCAAGTTCCCCGTCGGGCGCACCGGGTTCTGGGGCGGCGGCATGAGCCACGTGCACGCCGTCGACGACGTGACGTTCTCGATCGGCCGCGGCGAGACGCTCGGCCTGGTCGGTGAGTCCGGTTCGGGCAAGACGACAGTCGGCCGCGCCGTGCTGCGCCGGATCCCTCCGTCGGAGGGCACGATCCGCTTCGACGGTGTCGACGTCACCAACATCAAGGGCAAGCAGTTGCGCTCCTTGCGGCGCCACATGCAGCTCGTGTTCCAGGACCCGTACGCCAGCCTCAACCCGCGCATGACGGTGCTCGAGCTGGTCGCCGAGCCGCTGATCGTGCACGGCCTCGCCAAGGACGCCGAGGCGGCCCGCCCCGAGGTCGAGGCGTTGTTGGCCCGCTGCGGGCTGCCCGTCGACACGGTCGACCGCTACCCGCACGCGTTCAGTGGCGGGCAGCGTCAGCGGATCGGCATCGCCCGGGCGTTGGCGCTCAAGCCGAGCTTCATCGTCGCTGACGAGCCGGTGTCGGCGCTCGACGTGTCGGTGCGGGCGCAGGTCGTCAACCTGCTCCAAGACCTCCAGGACGAGTTCGGGTTGACGTACCTGTTCATCGCCCACGACCTGTCGGTGGTGCGCCACATCTCGCACCGCATCGCGATCCTCTACAGCGGCAAGCTCGCCGAGATCGCCCCCACCGACCGGGTCTACGAGCAGCCGCTGCACCCGTACACGACGGCACTGCTCTCCAGCGTGCCGGTGCCCGACCCGGTCGTGCAGCGGGCCCGCCGGCGGATCGTGCTCTCCGGCGAGGTGCCCAACCCGGTCGACCCGCCGCCCGGCTGCCGGTTCGCCTCGCGTTGCCCGGAGGTGTTCGACCGTTGCCGCGTCGAGACCCCGGCGTTGGAAGAGAAGGCGCCCGGCCACTTCGCCGCCTGTCACGCCCGCTGACGCTCGAGCGGCGACCGGCCGCTACAGCAGACGTGCGGGGGAGAGCGCGTCGAGGGTGACGCCGAGCTCGGCCGCGGCCGGTGGCGTGGCCTCGCCATCGATCGCCAGCCGCAGCAGCTCGGCCATCGCCGGGGCGGTCTTGATGCCGGCCCCGCCCTGCCCGGCCAGCCAGCAAAACCCGGGCGCGCGCGGGTCGTCGCCGAGTACCGGGACCCGGTCGGGGGCGAACGTGCGCAGCCCGGCCCACGCCCGGCGTACCGAGCGCAGCGGCAGGTTGGTGGCGTCGCGGACGCGCTCGAGGGCGAGCGCCACGTCGAGCTCGTCGGGCTGGGCGTCGACCGGCTCGCTCGGTGTCTCCTCGGCGGGTGAGATCAGCAACCCGCCGGGTTCGGGTTCGCAGTAGTAGCGCCCGGCGATGTCCATGACGAGCGGCCAGTCGGCGACGCTCTCGGGTGCAGGGACGATCGCCGCGGTGCGCCGGTAGGGCTGGATGCCGAGCGGCGCCAGGCCGGCCCGGTCGGCGACGACGTCGGCCCACGCCCCGGCCGCGTTGACCACCACCGCGGCGTGCCACTCGCCGCTCGGTGTGGCAACCCGCCATCCGCGGGGGCCGCGTTGCAGGGTCACCGCCTCGGCACCCGTGGCGATCGTTCCGCCGCGGGCGCGCAGCTGGCGTACGTAGCCGGCGATCAGCGCCGCCGTGTCGACCGCCATCGCGTCGGGTTCGAACACGGCCCCGCCGGCGAGCGCCGCCGGGGCGAAGCC
>JAEZFY010000167.1 GCA_023417265.1 Actinomycetes bacterium
GTCACGGTCAGCGCCACGACGCTCGCCGCGGGGGCTCCCTCGGAGGAGGTCAGCGAGCGCGACTCAGGGCTCGACAAGGAGCCCGTCGATCTCGACCTGCCGCCATGGCAGCGCGGCCGTTACGGCACCGCGGTCGGACGCGCCGTCCACGCCGTGCTGCAGTTCTGCGATCTCGCCACCGGAAGCGATGTCGACGCCCACGCCGCCGCGCAATGCGCAGCGGAGGGCATCCTGGGTCACGACGAACTGGTCGCCGCGCTCGCCCGTTCGGCACTGGCCGCGCCGATCGTCGGCGAGGCGCTGGCCGGTCGTCATCACCGCGAGCTGTTCGTGGCGACACCGCTCGGCGATCGCGTGCTCGAGGGCTACATCGACCTGTTCGTCGACACCCCCGCCGGCGGCGTGATCGTCGACTACAAGACCGACCAGTGGCCCGACGACGGCGAGCGCGCGAGTCGGCTCGCCAAGTACCGGCTGCAACTCGCCGCCTACGCCGTGGCGCTCGGCAAGATCACGGGGCGCGTTCCCGCCGCTGGGGTGCTCGTGCGGTGCCGGCCGAACGGGCCGGCGGAACAAATCGAGGTGCCCGACTGGGAGGGCGCGCTGGCGGCCGTGTCGGCTGTCTCAGCTGGCGCTGCGCCGGGGCCGGAAGATGCCGCGTAGCAGGCCGTTGATCCCGAGTCGCACCGCGCTCAGCCCGAACAGCACTGCACACGCCACTGCGAACGGCGTCGCCACGGCCACCGCGATGCGCCACTTGGCGGCGAACAACGGGGCGAGCATCGATCCTTCCAGCGGGCGCCCGTCGGGATGCACCGTCACCCCCGGATCGTCGAAGCTCGGGCAGTCGACGTCGGTCTCCGACACCCCGATCACCTCGTCGCCGCCGAAGTTCTCGACCGCCGGCTCGATTCGCGACACGAGCAACCCGAGGTCGGGATCGACCATCGCCCCGACGAGGTACTGGCGTCCGTCGTCGAGGTACTGGGCGTCGAGCCCGAAGCGCACGTCGACGACGTCGCCCGTGCCACCGACGCCGCCGCGAGCAGCGAACGGGTCGGTTCGCCCGCTGCGAACCTGGTCGATCGCGAAGCGGATCGTGCGGAAGTCGCGGTCGATCACGGTGCCCAGGAACACGACGTAGGGCTGCGGCGCGGGCTCGCAGCCGTCGGGCACCGGGATCAGCGGCAACGTCAGCGGAGGCGCGACGGCACCACCGACGCCGCCGTCGGTGGTGCCACCGTCCTCGCGGTCACCGGCGTCGTCGGGCACGCTCGTCGACGGCGGCGCCGCCAGGGCTGCGGCGTCGACGGCCACGGTGGCCGCCACACACGAACCGCAGCACGCGACCGCGGCGAGCACGAGGCGGGCCGAGCGGATGCGCACACGGCCACCGTATTCGGGTTGACTGGTCCGATGGGCTACAACCCGTACCGCAAGTTCCGCGCCAAGCCGTCGGACTACGTGCTCGTGGTGGCTGCCGTGGCGATCGCCTTGGCGCTCGTCGTGTGGGCGGCGGTCGGCTAGAACGCGTCGTCCCAGTGGACGACGCGCACGCCGTCGATGGCGATCACGTCGAAGCGCACGCGCACGTCCGGCTGCGGGAATTCGCTCAGCCAGACAGCCGTCAGGAGACGGATCTGTTCCTGCTTGGCGGGCGTGACGGCCGATACGGCCCCGCCGGGTGAGCCGGCACGGCGGGTCTTGACCTCGCACACGACGACGAGGTCGTCGCGGCTGGCGATCAGATCCAGATCGCCGCGCACGCCGTAGCCGTGCGGACGCCAGTTGCGGGCGAGGATCGTGAAGCCCTCGCGGACGAAGTGAGCCGCAGCGCGGTCCTCACCCCAGGTACCCCGGGCGACGTTGGCCCGGGAGCCGCTCAGAACTCGCGCTTCTCCTTGACCTTGGCGGCCTTACCGATGCGGTCGCGCAGGTAGTACAGCTTGGCCCGCCGGACGTCGCCGCGCTTGACGACTTCGATCTTGGCCACGGTGGGCGCGTGCAGCGGGAACGTGCGCTCGACGCCGACGCCGTAGCTCAGCTTGCGCACGGTGTAGGTCTCCTGGACGCCACTGCCCTGACGGCGGATGACGTTGCCCTGGAACACCTGGACGCGCTCCTTGCTGCCCTCGACCACGCGGACGTGGACCTTCAGCTCGTCGCCCGGAGCGAACTCGGGGATGTCGTCGCGGAGCTGGTCGGCGTCGATGAAGTCGGTGGCTTTCATGGCAATCGTCGTCCTGGGTGTCGATTCGTCGGTCGCGCTCATCCGTCGAGACCGCGGCGTGGGGCCGTTCAAGGATAGGGGACGGCGGGGAACTCTTCCAACAGCGCCCCCTCGTCCGGCGTGATGCCACCGCGAGCCTCCATCAGGTCCGGTCGCGCGGCGATCGTGCGGTGCAACGCTTGGGCGTGACGCCAGCGTTCGATGCGGGCATGGTCGCCCGACAGCAGCACCTCGGGGACGGTCCAGCCCCGGAAGTCCGCCGGCCGCGTGTACTGCGGCTCCTCGAGCAGACCTCGCGCGCCGAAGCTCTCGGTCTCGCCGCTGGTGGCGTTGCCCATCACGCCCGGGAGGAGCCGGCCGACGGCTTCGATCACCAGGCAGGCGGCGACCTCTCCCCCGCCCAGGACGACGTCGCCGAC
>JAEZFY010000190.1 GCA_023417265.1 Actinomycetes bacterium
GCCTCGCGGCGCGGGATGCCCGACGGGTCGGTGCCGATCGTGATCCGGCTCGGGGCGGCGGCCGGCTCGGGCGCCGCCTCGGGCGCGGCGACCCGGCGCTGCTGGCCGGTGACGCGCTCGTGGCGCCCGGTGACCCGATCGTGGGTGGCCGTGACACGCTCGTGACGACCGGACGGCTCCGTGGCCGCGGGGGCGGCTTCGATCGGGGTGTCGTCCTTCCACACCGGCGACTCCGACGAGAACGACGACCACACGTCGACGTCGTCGTCGTCATCGTCGGCGCCGGCCGGATCGGCGAAGGCATCGATCCGCGGCACCTCGCCGGTGGCGGGTTCGGTCCAGTGCGGCAGCGGGCCCGAGGCATCGTCGAAGCTGATGCTCGCCGAATCGTCGGCGTCGTCGGCAGTTCCGGCACCGCCGGCATCGTCACCAGCTGGCGAGTCGCCGAGATCGGCGAGGCCGCTGTAGTCGCCGGGTGGGCGGGCGCCCGGCACCGGTGGCAGGTTGCCGGTGGGTTCGGCCTCGTCGAACAGCGAGCCGAACTCGCTGAAGTCGTCGGGATGGCGGCGGTCGCGCCAACGGTCGTCGTCGCTCATGTGTCCCCCTCAGACCTCGAGTAGTTCCGCTTCCTTGCGGTGCAGGGTCGCATCGATCCGGTCGACGTGCTCGCCGGTGACCTTCTCGAGTTCCTTCTCGGCGCGCTCGAGCTCGTCGGCGGAGATCTCGCCGGCCTTCTCAGAGGCCTCCAGCGACTTGCGCGCATCGCGGCGGATATTGCGGACGGCCACCTTGGCGTCCTCGGCCATGTTCTTCACGACCTTCACGTACTCCTTGCGGCGCTCCTCGGTGAGCGGCGGGAAGTTGAGCCGGATGACCACACCGTCGTTGCTCGGGGCGACCCCGAGGTCGCTGTCGCGGATCGCCCGTTCGATCGCGTTGAGGGCGCCGCGGTCGTGCGGTTTGACGAGCAGCATCCGCGCTTCGGGCACCTGAATCGTGGCCAGTTGCTGGATCGGCACGTACGCCCCGTAGTACTCGGCCTGGATGCGCTCGACGAGCGCCGGCGCGGCGCGCCCGGTGCGCACGGTGGAGAACTGACCCTGGACGTGTTCGACCGCCTTGTCCATCTTCTCCATGGCATCCAACAAGGTTTCCTCGGTCACGCCGATCACAGTACCCCGACCGGCCGGTTGCGGGGCGGCTACCGGACGATGGTGCCGGTCTGGCCCCCGGTGAGGATCTCGCGCAGCGCGCCTTCACGCGACATGTCGAACACGACGATCGGGATCTTGTTGTCGCGGCAGAACGCGATCGCCGTCGCGTCCATCACCTTGAGATCCTTGTTCATCACGTCCATGTACGAGATCTCGGGGAACTTGACCGCGTCCGGGTGCTGGCGCGGATCGGCGTCGTAGATCCCGTCGACGCCCGAGTGGGTGCCCTTCAGCAGCGCTTCCGCTTCGATCTCGGCGGTGCGCAGGGCGGCCGCCGTGTCGGTGGTGAAGAACGGGTTGCCGGTGCCGGCCGCGAAGATGACCACGCGGCCTTTCTCGAGGTGGCGCATCGCCCGGCGGCGGATGTATGGCTCGGCGATCCGTGGCATCTCGATCGCCGACTGCACGCGCACCTCGGCACCACGCCGCTCGAGCGCGTCCTGCAGGGCGAGCGCGTTCATGACGGTAGCGAGCATGCCGATGTGGTCGCTCTGGGTGGCATCCATGCCCTCCATCGCGCCCGTCCGGCCGCGCCAGAAGTTCCCGCCGCCGACCACGACGGCGACGTCGACGTCGAGGTTCTCGCGCAGGTCGATGATCTCGGCCGCGGTGTGGTCGAGCGTCGCCGCGTCGAGCCCGCGGCCCGACGGCCCTGCCAGCGCCTCGCCCGACGGCTTGAAGACGATTCGTTTCCAGCGCGGGGACGTCATACGAGGCCGCAAGCTACCCGACCACCGAGCCAGCCCGGGCGCCGAAGCGCGCCGCGCCGCATTGGTGGCGGGGCGGCCGAGTCAGTAGGGTCCGCCGACACAGATCGCGCGGGCGTGCGGGGTGGCCTGCGTGCGCGGCCAGCATCCGGTCGCATCCCAGGCCACACGACGACGACATAGGGGGACGCAAACTTGGCACTGCTTGACGTTGCCGACATCACGGTTCGGTTCGGAGGCATCGTCGCCCTCGACGCGCTCTCGTTCACGATCGACGAAGGCCAGATCTGTGGCCTGATCGGCCCCAACGGAGCGGGCAAGACGACGATGTTCAACGTCGTCAGCCGGATCTACGAACCGACCTCGGGCTCGCTGCACTTCGACGACCTCGACCTGCTGGCGGTGCCGCCGCATCAGATCGCCGAGCGCGGCATCGCCCGTTCGTTCCAGAACCTTGCCCTGTTCCCGACGATGACGCTGCTGCAGAACACGATGACCGGCGCCCACTGCCGGGGGAAGGTCGGGTTCGGCCGGGCCATCTTCCGCGTCGGGGCCGCCGCCGAGGAGCGCCGGTTGGCCGCCGAGGCGTACCGCATCCTGACGTCGCTCGGGCTCGCCCACGTCGCCCACGTGCCCGCAGCAGGCCTGCCGTTCGGCACGCTCAAGCGCCTCGAACTGGCCCGCGCCCTGGCCTCGCATCCGCGTCTGTTGCTGCTCGACGAACCGGCGTCGGGGCTCACCCACAGCGAGGTCCACGAGCTCAGCGAAACGATCCGACGCGTCCGCGACGAGTTCGCCGTGACGATCCTGCTCGTCGAACACCACATGGGCATGGTGATGGGCAGCTCCGACAAGGTCGTGGCGATGGAGTTCGGGCGCAAGATCGCCGAGGGCACGCCCGCCGAGGTGCGCCGCGACCAACGCGTGATCGACGCGTACCTGGGAGCGTCGGCGTGAGCGCCGGGGCAGCGCTGCTCGAGGTCACGGGGCTGGCCGCCGGGTACGGGCCGATCGAGGTCCTGCACGGCCTCGACTTCGCCGTCGCGGCCGGCGAGATCGTCGTGATCCTCGGCGCCAACGGGGCCGGCAAGACCACCACGATGCGGGCCGTGTCGGGCATGATCCCGCGGCGCGGCACGGTGCGGTTCGACGGGGGCAGCCTGTCGGCGAAGCCCGACGCCGTGCTGCGCGCCGGCATCGCCCACGTGCCGCAGGGACGCGGCACGTTCACCGATCTGACGGTCGAGGAGAACCTGATGTGCGGGGCGTTCATCCGCCGCGACTCGGTGGACGACGACCTCGCCCACTGGTTCTCGGTCTTCCCCCGGCTCGAAGAACGCCGCACCCAGCGCGCCGGCAGCCTGTCGGGTGGCGAGCAGCAGATGCTCGCCATCGCCCGGGCGATGATGAGCCGGCCACGCCTGCTGCTGTGCGACGAGCCGAGCCTCGGGCTGGCACCGCTGATCACCAAGGAACTGTTCGGCGTGCTCGAACAAGCCAGCCGCAGCGACGGCCTGGCGCTCCTGATCGTCGAGCAGAACGCCAACCTCGCACTGGCGATCGCCGACCGGGCCTACGTGCTCGAAACCGGCACCATCGTCGCCCAGGGCACCGGCGCCGAACTGCTCGCCGACGACACCGTCAAGCAGGCCTACCTGGGGGTCGGATGATGTACGCGATCGTGGGCTTCAACGGCTCGCTGTTCGTCGAGCGGATGGTCAACGGCCTCGCCGAGGGGTCGATCTTCGCCCTCCTCGCGCTGTCCCTGGTCGTCGTCTTCCGGGCCACGGGGCAGCTCAACTTCGCGCAAGGCGAGATCGGTTTGTTCGGCGCCTTCCTCGTGTCGACGCTGACGCTGTCGGGCTTGCCCGTGTGGGTGTCGATCCTGATCGCGATGGCGGCCGGGTTCGTGCTCGCGGCGGTGCTCGAGCGGGTCGTCATCCGGCCGATCGAGCAGCGCAACCCGGGCGCCGTCGTGGTCGCCGCGATCGGCCTGTTCTTGGGCCTCAACCAACTCCACTCGCTGATCTGGGGCCCCGACGCGCGCAGCCTGCCGAGCCTGTTCCCGTCCGGGCCCACCGACTTCTTCCGGCTCTTCGGGGCGCCGGTCTACTGGCAGCGCTTCGGCATCTTCTTGGTGCTGCTGGCGCTGTTGCTGCTGCTGTGGGTGTTGTTCAACCGCACCAAGGTCGGCTTGGCGATGCGAGCCGTGGCCAACAACGCCGAGTCGGCGGGGCTCACCGGCATCCGCGTCGGGTGGGTGCTGATGATCGGCTGGGGCCTCGCCGCGGCGATCTCGGTGCTCGCCGCATCGCTCCTCGCACCCCAGGGTGGGCTCAGCACGGCGCTGATGTTCGGCCCATTCCTGTCGGCGTCGGCGGCGGCCACGCTGGGCGGGCTCGACTCGCCGGTCGGCGCGGTGGTTGGCGGGCTCCTGCTCGGCGTGCTCAAGGCGATCATCATCGGCTACGTCGGTTTCCTCGGCGGCGACATGGTGTTCACGGTGTCGCTGGCGATCATCTTGGTGGTCTTGCTGTTCCGACCCGGCGGGTTGTTCGGCTCCGAGCGCGTGGAGCGTGTGTGATGGCGGGCTTCGGTACCCCGCGTGTGATCGAGCGTGGCTCGATCCAACATCGCCTCGGGCAGCTCGTGTTATTCGGTGTCACCGCCGCGCTCCTGCTCTGGCAGGGGCTCACCGCCGAGCGGCCCGGGCTCGGTCTGCTCACCGATGCGATCATCCTCGCGATCGCCGTCACCGGGCTGAACCTGATCACCGGCTTCACCGGCCAGATCTCGATCGGTCACTCGGCGTTCTTCGGGCTCGGCGCGTACACCACGGCGATCTTGATCGAGCGCGGCTGGACGCCCGGCTGGACGTTCCCGGTCGCCGCCGTGGTTGCCTTCGCGATCGGCTGCATCGTCGGCCTGCCGGCGCTCCGGCTGAAGGGCATCTACCTCGCCCTCGTCACGCTCGGTCTGGCGGTCGCCTTCCCGGCGATGCTCAACTACAAGCACCTGTTCGACCTCACCAACGGGTCGCTCGGCATCAAGAACCTCACCTACTTGCCGCCCGAGTGGACCCCGTTCGACGGCCGGGCCGATCTGCACAAGTGGATCTTCTGGCTGGCGCTCGGCGTGCTCGTACTGGTGTCGGTGATCGCCTCGAACCTGCTCCGCTCGCGGATCGGCCGGGCAATGATCGCCGTTCGCGACAACGAGACCGCGGCAGCCGTGATGGGCGTCGACCGGGCCCGCATCAAGACCGTCGTGTTCGGTCTGTCGGCCGCCATGACCGGGGTCGCCGGGAGCCTGTTCGCCGTCAAGCTGACGCTCGTCGAGCCGCACATCGCACAGTTCACCCTGCTCGGTGCGATCGGGTTCCTCGTGGCGATGGTGATCGGTGGCACCGCCGCTGCGTGGGGGCCGCTGGTCGGCGCCCTGATGTACACCTACATCAACGACTGGGCCAAGACCCAGGGCGAAGAGAACGACATCGCCGGCCTCGGCGGTGTCATCTTCGGCGTCGTGTTGATCGTGATCGCCCGCTTCGCCCCGTTCGGCGTCGTCGGCGCACTCCGCAAGCTCCGCGCCAAGTTCGTGCGGATCGTGCCCAAGCTTCCGGCCCCCCAGCCGGTTGAAACGGTCGCCTCCGGCGACCCCACGTGAACCAACAACAGCGAGGAAACCCCTGACCATGAAGTCACGAAAGATTGCGGCGCTGGCCGTGACCGGTGCGCTCGCGCTCGCCGCCTGCGGCGGTGACGACGACGACACGACACCGGCGACCGATGCTCCGGCGCCCGCCACCACCGCCGGCGACGACGCCCCGGCCACCACCGCCGGCGACGAC
>JAEZFY010000238.1 GCA_023417265.1 Actinomycetes bacterium
TCGCATCGAACCTCAACGTCGCCGCCGGCGCGACGGTACCCAACCTCGTGATCGTCAAAGTCGGCGACGGCGGCAAGGTGTCGCTGTTCAACCGCTTCGGCACCGTCGATCTGGTCGCCGACGTCACGGGATGGTTCCCGGACGGAGCTACGGCGAACACCACGATGACCCCGGGCACCGCGACGGTGCTCGCCGGTCCGGGTGATGTGGCAGCCGCCGGACCCTCTGCGGTCGAGCTGACGACCTCCGCCGATCGGCCGACGGTCGGTGGATTCTTGGTCGTGCTCGCGCATTCGGCTGTGCCGACCGGCGTGTCGGGCCGGGTCGTTGCCATCGTCGAGCACGTCGACGGGACGGCCCGGGTCGTGCTCGAGCGCGCCGACCTGCACGAGATGTTCGCCGACTTGACGATCAACGGCTCCTTCGGACCGTCCGACCCGAGCCCGCTCCCGGCGCCGACCGGGGTCGCCCACGACGTCGACTGCGTCAACGCGGTGTCGGCGACCACCGCGCCGACATTCGCCCTGAGCGGGTTCTCGGGCGAGTTCGACTTCGACCTGTCCGACCGGTACGCGCGCCTGCTGGGGACCGGGAACGGGTCGGTGTCCTGGGCGCTGTCGGTCGCGGGTGCGTACTCGTGCAGTCTCCCGCTCGGGTCGACGCTGCTCGGGCAGATCGGCCCGATGACGCTGCTCGGGCACCTCGCGTTGGAGTTCTCCGTATCGGCAGCCATCGAGAACTCGTCCTTCAGCGGAGACATCCCGATCCGGATCGGCTTCGTCTACGACCGTGGCGACGTCACCAACCTGTCGTCGGTCGACCTGGACGGCACAGCCGAGACTGCGGGCGGCTTCTCGTCCGATGTCACGATCGGAATCAGCGCCGCGATCGAGGCGACCACTGGCGGAGTGGTCGGGGTCGAGGGCTCCATGACACCGCAGTTCGTCGCCCACTTCGCCGACCACTGCATCAGCCTCGATGGTGAGATCGGGCTCGGTCTCGCCGCCGCGGTCGGACGCTGGGGAATCGAGTGGGACTTCACCCTCGCCCAACTCACGCTCGGACCCCTCAACCTCTATCGCGACGGCTGTGACGACAAGATGTGGACCGGCACGATCGACATCGAATACGACTTCAGCATCGAAGACTCCGAAGGGGTCGTACGCAACCACGAGAGCGGTACGGGGTCGTACGTACTGCGTCCGTCGCGCCCCGACCTGCCCGATGGATCGGGCAAGTACAACGCCCTGGTGACCGCCAGCGGAACCGAACATCGCTGGCAGACCTGCTCCGCGGGCGACCCCACCATCTATCCGGCGTGGACCCAGACGTGGTCTGGCTCGTCGATGCGTCGCAACCACGTGTTCGCGCTGTTCCGGCACGACGAGACCGACCCGTGGATGTTCAACCCGCACTTGGTGTTCGGCCAGCCGAACCCACTGCACGACGACCCCGTGGAATCGGGAGGGGTGACCACCACTCAGGTCGACACCTGCCCGGGGTCATCCGCGTCGCAGACCTTCGACGACACCAGCTCGCGGCTCGGCTGGACGGCGGGCCGCTCGAACGGCGCGGAACCGCTTCCCGACACGAACCCAGACCCGGACCGGCTGGTGGGCACTGCCACGTGGGAGCTCGGGTCGAACCCGTCCCTGCTACACGATCACCGCACCTACACGTACCGCGTCACCTACGACCTCACCCGCGTCGACGCCGAATAGCGCCGACGCCGAGCGCCGGCGGTCCAGGCCCGCGTAGGGAACCCTCCCTATTTCGCCGCGGTTGGCGGTTCCGTACCGTGGTGCTTGTCAACCACCCCCGGCTCACCGAGCCGACTGCTCCCAAGGAGGCACCATGAGCGGTGAAATCAAGCTCCGTCCGGACGAGGCTCGCGCCCACGCTCAGGACGTCCGCGACTCGAAGGCCGACGCCTACGAGATCCTCAACTCGCTGCGCACGCGCATGAACAACCTGACCGACGACTTCACCGGCAAGACGCAGGACGCGTTCATCACCAAGCTCGACGAGTGCAAGACGTCGCTCGACGATCTGCTCGAGTCGCTCGACGGGCTCGGCCAGTTCCTGGGCACCGCCGCCGACACGATCGAGCAGCTCGACACCGACCTGGCCAGCCAGCTGGGCTGACGTCATGGCCGGGCGCGACGAGATCGTCATCGTCTACGCCTACCTCGACGCGCTCGAAGCCAACGCCCGCAACACGGCCGAGGCACTCGCCAGCTCGTCCGAGATGGTGCACCTGGACTTCGACGGCAACGACGAGATCAACAACGCCTACGACGACTTCCTCGGCAAGTGGGACAAGCATCGCGGTGACCTCCACACGGGGGTCACCGCGGCTGCCGACGCCTTCAAGGTCGTCTGTGAGGCCTTCTGCGCGGCCGAGGACGAGCTGTGCGCAGCGCTCGAGTAGCCACTGAGGGGTGACCGCGGTGACCTGGGACACGATCTTCCCCGACCTCGCCGCAACCCCACTACGCGGCCGGCCCGCCGACTTCGAGACGGCGTCGGGCGAGACCCGCCGCGTGCACACCGCCAGCATCACCGTCCAGACGCAATTCGCGCGGATCCGTGACGGGCAGATCGACGAGCTGCGCGGTGGCGCAGCCACCGGCCTCGCCGACGTCGTCGACGGCGTCGACCGGCGGCTTGCCGACCTGCCACCGGTGTTCGGTGGCCTCCACGAAGTGTTCGCCGACCACGCCGAACGGCTCCGCGAGCTCGACGGTGAGGTTTCCCGAGCACTCGCCCGAGCGCGCACCCACTGGGCGGCCCACCGCGACGCCGTCCAGCGCCACGCCACCGAGCGCGGAGCGCTCGCCGCGATCGAGGCCCAACTCGAGTCCGTGCGGCGCTCCGCCGCCACCTCGGTCGACGGGGCCGACGTGGAGGCACTGATCGACGAGCTCGAAGCCGGCTGGCGGCGCCAGCGCGACACCGTCGGCATCTGGCGCGACCGGGTCGACACGGCCATCGACGAACTCGCCGCGAGCCGCCGCGAGTACCTCCGGTTCGCCGATCGCGAGGCCGAGCTGATCGGCACCACGGCGGCCGCGCTGCGGGCGATCGACCTCGCTGCGCTCGCCGACCCGTCCGGGCTCAGCGCCTTGATCGACGCCACGCTCGGCGCCCTCTTCAGCGTCGGGGTGATGGTGCTCGACGCGCTGACCGACGTCGCGATCGAACAGTTGGCCGCCCTCGCCGGAGCGATCCTCACGGTCGCCGAGGCGGTCTTCGTCGAGAGCCTGCGCCTGCTCGCACTGGCCCTGAAGGGCGTCCTCCACACGCTCGCCACACTGGTCGTGCTGGTCCTGGTTCAGGTCGCGCTGGTGGCGGGCCTGTTCGCGCTGGCCGTGTTCGCCGCCCTGCCCCCGCACCTCAAGGCCCGCGTGATCAGTGCCGTGGCGGGCTTCGTCAGCGACCTGCTCCGGGTACCGCGCGACGGTGATCCGGGCGGCACGTACGAGGCCACCGTCGAAGGTGTGTGGGCCGACGGGTCGGCGCCGGGCCTCGCCGAGGACGGGCGCGCCGCACTCGTCGGAGCGCTCGACCTGACCGCCAACGGTGCCGTCGTCGATCCCGACGAGTTCGCCCTCGTGCAACTCGAGAACGGGAAGTACATCATCGTGCTGCCGGGCGTCACCGACCTGAGCAACCCTCGGCTCGGCCTGAACCCGCACAACCGCACGGTCCGCGACGTCGACCAGCACGCCCTGCCGTCGAGCACGAGCATCGGCATGGACGACAACCTGTACGCCCAGATGGTCGCCGAGGCGATGCGCCGTCACGGGGTGCCACCCGGCAGCGAGGTCATGATCGTCGGCCACAGCTTCGGAGCCGACACCGCGCTCGACCTGGCCGCCGACCCGCGATTCAACGGCCCGGGCGCCTACACCGTCACCCATGTCGCCGCCGCCGCGTACCACTCGGGCCCGCAGCTGCGCCACGTGCCGGCCGGCACCGAAGTGCTCGTCCTGCAGAACAACCAGGACGTACCGGTCCAGGTCGAGAACTTCGGGTATCACCCGGTCGGGCTGGTCGACAGCTTCGACGACGCCCTCGACCGCTTCATCGCTCGGGATCCCGCAGGTGGCTTCGCCGAGCTGACCGACACCGGGCGGCACGCTTCGGGCCTCGTCGTCGACGGCGTCGCCGTGCGCTCCGGCGTTTCCCCGATCGCCGACACACAACGGCCCGGCGTGCACCAACCGCGTCCCGACCAGGTGGTGTCGGTGTTCGCCGGCGGGTCCACCGGAGCCGGCCACGCCCAGTCGAACTACACCGACTACCTCACCACCCACACCAGCAGGCCGGTCGCCGGCTTCGAACACTCCGTGGGCGCTTCGGGATACGGCGCCCCCGGGCAGATCGTCACGATCGACGTCTCGATCCCCGCACGGTGAGGCGATGGCGACCGCGTCCGGCCGTGCGGCGACCCTCCCCATCCTGAATCGGATCGCCCACGAGGCACGCGCGATCGCCCGCTTCCGGCAGGGCGCGACCGACCTCGACCGGGCGGTCTACCACGTCGTCGCCGCCGACCCGCCCACGGTGCTGCGCCGGGAACCGATAGGGAACCGTCCCTATTTCGGTCGGCCACGCTGGCGCGTACGGTGGCACCATGGCGATCCCCCCCGATGACCGCCGTGGAGGCGGCACCCCCCAACTCGGCTGGGACGAGATCTTCCCGGGTGTCGACCCGCGGCCCCTGCGCGGCCGTTCGTACCAGTTCTCGGCGGCGGCCACCGAGTGCCGCAACCTCAAGGAGTCGATGGAGTTCTGCAGCACCGAGTTCCGGCGGCTCACCGGCGACGACGGTCTGCGCGAACTCGACAGCTCGTCCACCGACGCCCTGGCCCATCTCGTCGACCAGCTCGACGGCTCGTTCCACGACCTCCCCCCGGTGTTCGCCAGCCTCGCATCGGCGTTCTCGCACCATCACACCCGGCTCTCCGATCTCGAAACCGAGGCAGCCGCGGCGCTCGCCCGGGCGAACACGCGCTGGCGCGCCCTGCAGACGGCCCGCGACGATTTCGCCGAGGCCGACGGTGCGCTGACCGCGATCAACGCCCAGATCGCCAGCCTGCAAGGCGCCACCGACGAGGCCTCGGCCGCACAACTCGAGGAGCTCCAGGGCCAGCTTCCTGCGCTGCAGTCGGCGCGCGGCGGCAAGTCGTCGGCCGTCACCGACGCGGAGGGCGATCTGGACGACTCGCGTACCGAGTACCGCGCGTTCGCGACGGCGGAGTCCGAGCTGGTCGGCGAGACCCGCCAGGCGATCAAGGACATCGATCTCAAGGACCTCGAGGACCCCGGCTGGCTGGAGGACAAGCTCCGCGACATCGGTGAGTTCTTCACCGACATCGCCGACAACCTGGCGAAGGCGTTCGAAGCGCTGATCAACGGTGAATTCCTCGATGCCCTGCACCACCTCTCCGACGCCCTCAACGGGATCCTCATGGCGCTCGCCGTGATCGTGATCGCGGTCGTCGTCGTGATCGCCGTGTTCGCCACCGGTGGCGCCGCGCTGGCGCTGCTGGCCGCGATCGCCACCGGGCTCGCCGTGCTCAAGCTCGGCATCGACGCGATCCTCGCCGGCACCGCCCACCCGCACCCCGAAACCGGCCAGCCCAAGACGTGGGGCGAGGTGCTGATCGACTTCGCCCTGCTGGTCGTGCCGATCCCCGGCAGCCGGGTACTCAGCCGGGCGCTCACCCGGCGCCTGCTCAGCCGCGTTCCCCCGGCCGGCTACACGTCGGTCCGGGCGGGCCGTACGTACCGCCAGAACGAGCGCATCATCGCCGCTGCCGAGCGCGGCACGGGCATGGGGTCGCGCGCCAACGGCGACCGCCTGACCGCCCGGCAGGTGCGCGAACGGGCCATCGCCGCACGCCAGTACAACGCGCAGTACGAGGCCGCCCACGCCACCCACAACGCCAACGTCAGCAACGCCGTCGAGACCGGCCACGGGGCCAACGCGACGATGACGGAGGCCGGCGTCGACCTCGTCGCCGAGGGCGCCAAGCCGTCCGGTGAAGCCGACCGGTTCGGCACCGGCGACGTGCAGGGTGTCGCCGACAACGCCGCCGTGCAAGAGGGTGCCCGGCGCCACGTCGATCGGTGCCGGCGCGCCATGAACGGCTACGCCAACAGCGGGCCGAGCGGTCGCCCCGGCACGCCGCACGTCTGTCTGGTGGCCGCACCGTGAGCGACACGGCCGCCCGCAGCGCTGGGTCGTCTGCCGCGGCGGTCGATTCGTTCGGCATCGCCCTGCCGCCCGACTGGGTGCGCTTCCCGCTCGACGGCAGCGACTTCGAGGACTTCGTGCGGCTCCAGCGCAAGCGGATCAGCGAAGCCGGACAGCTGTCGAAGACCGCCCAGCGCCAGCTCGAGCTGGTGCTCCGCCAGGTTCGCAACGACTGCGCCCGCGACAACGTCAGCCTGGCGGCGATCCTGGCCGTGCCGCTCGACCCGGACTCGCCCACCGGTGAGCCCGGACCGACGCCGAGCCCGAACCTCTCGCTGCTGTCCGCCACGTGCACGATCTCGGTGATGACGCAGGGTTCGCTCGGCACCGACCTGCCGCTCACGGTCAACACGCTCGCGGCCGCGATGGGCCGCCAGCCGGCGGCCGGCGACGATGGTGTCGAGATCGCCAACCTCGATCCGCCGGAGCGCTTCGACAGCCCCGCCGGGCCGGCGGTCAAGCTCGTCCGTCTGCACACGTTCCCGCCCCAGCCCGAGACGATGCGCAAGCTGTCCGTGTTCGCCCAGCACCTCCTCGTGCCCTACGACGACGGGCGCCGGGCCGTGGTGGTGACGTTCTCGACGCCCAACGTCGACTACGCCAAGCCGCTCAGCGAGCTGTTCGACGAGATCGCCGCGACCTTCCGGATGTTCGGCGGCGACGACCCCACCGACCCGCTCGCGTGACGAGGGCGGTGACGCGGTGAGTGGCCTGTTGGGCGGGTTCGATGGTGCGATGCAGGGCCTCACGGCCGACGATCTCGAGCGCCTCGACACGCCACCGGAACCCGCCGTGGCGGACGCCGCCGAGCCCGACGCGGGCGACCCGGAACACGCCGAACCGGATCACGTTGCGGACCCGACACCGGACGCGACGCCCGTGATCGAGCACGCCCGCCGAGCGATCGATCCGCGCGCCCAGGCGGTTGCCGACCAGCTGCTCGGCAAGGGGCCTGGCGCCGCCGCGGCGGTCGCTCCGAACGTCCCGCGGGCACGTCTCGATGCCGCGGTCGGCACGGCCAGCGTCGAGTGCCCACCGGCGGGCCGCGTCGTGATCGGGCGCGCCGACGGCGACCTGCAGGTGCCGCTCGGGGTCGTCTCCCGGCGACACTGCGCCGTCACCCACACGGCGGCCGGCTTCACGATCGTCGATCTCGGTTCCGCCAACGGCACGGTCGTGACCCGCCCCGGCGGGGTCATCGTGCCGGTGGGTAGCGATCCCGTCGAGCTGCTGCCAGGCGACGTCATCGCCACCGCGCGCGGGCGCCGACCGATCGCCCACCTAGCAGTCCGCGAGGGCCAGGACGGCTGCGGGAGCGGCGTGTGACGGCGTGGCGCGTGCGCCTCGCCGGCGCCGGCGAACCGCGCCCCGTCCTCATCGAGGGTGACCCGGAAAGCAGCCGCGGGGCGTTCGTGACCGCGCTCGGCGCGGTCGGTCACCGTCTCGACCACGCGTACGTCGACGGTGTCCGCTGGACGCGCGACGACGCCGATCCACTGCACGTCACCCAGCCCGGGCAGACCGGCACCGCCGGCCTGCGCAACGGGTCGCTGATCTCCGAGCTCGGCACGCCGCTCCGGCAACTGGAACCCGGCACGTACCTCGTCGCCGTGGGCGGCCCGGGGTCGGGCCGGGCGGCGCGCCTCGAACCCGGTCAGCCGGTGACCGTCGGCCGCGCCGGCAGCGACGCGCCGGGCGACACCCCCGGCTGGTTGGCGATCGACGACCCGCTGCTGTCGAGCCAGCACTTCCGTGCCGAACTCAGCACCGACGCAGCGATCGCGGTGACCGACCTCGGCTCGAAGAACGGCACCGTCTACGAAGGCACCGCGGTCGCCACCAGCGCCGTCACGCCCGGCAGCCGCATCCACGCCGGGGCCTCGCTGTTCGCCGTCGTCGACATGTCCGCCGACGACCGGGCGACGCTGCTCGGCAGCACACCCACCGGACTGCACGTGCACCGCCAGTTCCGCGAAGCGCTCGCCGACCTGCCGGCCGCCCCGGAACCGCCCACCGCTCCCCGCGAGTCGTCGTCCGGGATGGGTGCCACCTGGTGGCGGTCGCTGATGCCGCTCGTCGGGGCGATCGGCATGGCGTTGTTCACGGGACGGTGGATCTTCCTGCTGATCGCCGGCCTGGCGCCGATCGTGTTCACCGTCGACATGTACCGGCGACGCCGCAAGGCCCGCCGCGACCAGGCCGCCCAGCGCGTCAGCTACGCGGCCGCCCGCGAGCGCTACGAACACGACCTCGACCGCTACCGGGCGACCGAAGTCCGGCGCGCCCGCGAGCGTCACCCGGGCGGCGGAGCCGCAGCCGTGTTCGCCCGCTACCGGCACCGCCGGGTGTGGGAGCGCCGCCCTGCCGACCCGGACTTCGCCGGGGTCACGCTCGGCTACGCCGCACTCCCCTCGATCTACGAGACCCAGCACGAGGCGCAGGGCTCGGAGCGGCCCGAGAAGGTCCGCCCCAACCTGTGGCAAGCGCCGCTGACGATCGACCTCACGGCCGAGGGCCCCCTGAGCATCACCGGGCCACTCGCCCGGGCGACCGCCGTGGCGCGGGCGTTGATCACCGACCTCACCGTCGCCCACGCGCCGGTCGAGGTCAACTTGTGGGTGATCACCGAGGAAGCCCGCGCCGCCGAGTGGGACTTCGTGCAGTGGCTGCCACACGCCTTCACACCGGACGGCGGCGCCCGGTTCGCCGCCACGCCCACCGGCCGGGCGGCGCTGATGCAGGCGTTGCGCGGCCTGATCGACGCCCGCCGCGAGGAACGCCTCGCGTCACGCGACAACGCCCCGATGCTCCCCCTCCAGGTGGTGGTGATCGACGGCGTCGACAGCCTCGCCGCACCCGATCTCACCGAGATCCTGCGGCACGGCCCGGCGGTCGGTGTGATCGGCATCGTCACGGACGCGGCGATCGTCCCCGAGGGCATCCGCGGCGAGGTTCAGCTCGGACGCTTCGACGACGAGTGCGCCTACCGCTCGGTCGCCACCCCACGCGTCGACGACGTGACCGTCGCCCAGGTGTCGGCCGGCCTGGCCCTCGACGCCGCGCTCGCCCTGGCACCGCTCGAGGCGTTCACGAGCGCGGCCACCGCGCGACCGCTCTCGCAGGTGTACTTCACTGAGCTGGTCGGCTTCGGCGACCGCCCGCCCGACGAACAGGTCGAGTTCTGGAAACAGCACTCCCCGTGCACGAACGTGCCGGTGGGTGTCACCACCGACGGGGCGCCGTTCATGATCGACTTCGTGCGCCACGGCCCGCACGGTCTGATCGGCGGGATGACTCGCTCGGGCAAGACCGAGTTCTTGAAGACGTGGTTCTCGTCGCTGGCGATGTACAACCACCCCGACGACCTGGCGATCGCGATCGTCGACTTCAAGGGCGGCGTCGATCACAAGACGACGGCGACCTTGCCGCACGTGATCGCGCTCGCCACGAACCAGAACATCGACCTGTTCGAGCGCACGATCACGCTGCTCACCGCCGAGCACGAACGGCGCGAGCGGATCTTTCTCGACGAAGCCGGCGTCGCCACGATCGAGGGCTACCGCACGGCCCGCGAGCGGCGCCCGGAACTGCCCCCGATCCCACGTCTGCTGGTGGTCGTCGACGAGTTCGCCGAGTTGCTCGAAACGGCCGAAGGCAAGGCCCAGATCGGGCGGCTCGAGTCGATCACCCGGATCGGCGCCGGGCTCGGGGTCCACCTCCTGTTGCTGACGCAGATGTTCAACACCGCGCTCCCACCGACGATCGACGGGCAGGCCGGGCTGCGCGTCTGCTTCAAGGTGCAAAACGGCGAGAACTCCAAGATCGTCCTCAAGTCGGCCGCCGCGGCCGGCATCTCGTCGGCCACCAAGGGCCGGGCCTTCGCCCGCTTCCAGGGAGGCGACCTGATCGAGTTCCAGTCGGCGCGGATCGGCAACGAAGCCCGCCACCGCATCGCCGGGTCGGGTGGTCTGCAACTCGCCGCGCACTTCGTGACGCTCGACAGCCTCACCCGCCCCCCGGCACCGCCCGAACAGCGCGAAGTCCCCAACGAGGAACAGGACCTCTACCACGTGGTCGGTGTTCTGCGCCGGGCCGCCGAGCTCGACGGCTACCCGGGTGGCGTCGTGCCGTGGCCTGGCGACCTGCCGGCGTCGCTCGACCTGGGCGAGCTCACCAGCGTGGTCGACGCCAGCTCGGCGCGGATGGTGATCGGCCTCGCCGACGATCCCGAGCACCAGCGGGTGCTGCCGTTGGTGCACTCGTTCGCCGACGCGGTCGTCGCCTATGCCGGAGCGCCCGGCTCGGGCCACCACGAGGCGCTGACCACCACGGCCACCCGCTTGGCGCTCGGCTGGTCGCCCGACGACCTGCACATCTACGGCATCGATCTCGTCGGCCAGGGCCTCGGCCTGCTCGCCGGGCTGCCCCACGTCGGCAGCGTCGCCACCCGCGACGACGCCACCGGACTACGAATCCTTGCCTGGCTGATCACCGAATCGGCACGCCGCCGCGCCGTGATCGCCCGCGCCGGGGCGAGCGACTTCGGGTCGTACGTGCAGAGCGGCGGGAGCGAGCTCCCGCGGATCGCCCTGTTCGTGCTCGGCGCCGACCGCATGTTCCTGCACGGCGAGGGCTCGACGAGCCCGCTGCTCGGGCCGATGACGACGCTCGTCAACGAGGTCGCCGGCACGGGCATCCAGGTGATCTTCTCCGGCAGCTACCCGATGCTCGCCAACCGCCTCGGTACCACGGCCGCGCGCCGGCTGGCGTTCGCCGCCAACGATCCCGCCGAGTACCCGGCCACGATCCCACGCGCGGTCCGGGCCCAGCTCGGCGCGCCGATGCGGTGCTTCGACTCGGCCAGCGGACTGCTCGCCCAGGTGGCCCGGGTGGCCCCCGACGACGTCAACCCCGGCGACGTGTTCGCCGCCCTGGCCGCGGGCATCGAGCGCACCCCGTCGCGCCCGCCGCGTACGTTCACGCGGGCACCGTGGCCGTTGCAGCTCACCGACATCCGCGCCGTCGACCTGGCGAACCCGCCGGCCGGCGTGCACACCCCGCTCCCGCTCGGCGTACGCCCCGACACCGGCGAGATCCTGTGGATCGACCCCGACGAGGACGGGCGCGGCTACCGGATCATCGGCCCCCCGAAGAGCGGGCGCAGCAACGCCCTCGCCGCGATCGGATCGTTGGCCGCCCACTGCGGGTGGGACGTCGTCACGGCCAGCGGCAGCCGGCGCTCGCCGCTCGGCGCCGTGTCGGCCTTGGCGTCCAAGCTGGTGCCGCTCGACACGCTCATCGAGCTGGTCGGCAACGGTGTGCTGCGACCGACCCTCGTGCTCGTCGACGACGCCCACCGCATCGATGACGAGTTTCCGTGGAAGAAGTTGGCCACCGCCGAAGGCGCGCCGGTCGTGACGGTGGTGTCCGGGTCGACCGAAGCGCTGACCCGCTCGATCGGCATCATGAAGACCCTCAACGCACCGAACGGCGTGGCACTGATGCCGGCACGCAGTCGCGACGCCGATGGGGTCGGTGTGCGCGCCCTCGACGACGACTGGCTCGTCCAACCGCTCGCCGGCATCGGTGTGGCAGGCATCGCCGGCGAAGCCCATCGGGTGCAGTTCCCGTTGGTACTACCCACGTGACACGTGGATCGGCCGGCGTGCATCGAATCCGGGCGGATTGGGCATGCCTTGGCATGCTCACCACCCTCACGCCCTCCCAGCCTGCCGCGGCCCGCACGACGCTGCGCGGCCGCCGCGTGCGCGTGCTCGCCGGCCTCACGGTGGCCGCCTGCGCACTCGTCGCCGGCTGCTCCGACGACGCCAACGACAACGACGAAGCCCCCGTCAACACCACCCTCGGCACGATCGACGACCCCGAGATCAACGACGACCCGAACGCCACGACGGAGATCAACGACGTCACCGACGGGGCCGGCGAGGGCGGCGACCGAGGCAGCGACGCAGGCACCCCGACCGGTACCGCGTCGCCCTGACCCCGCCCCGCCCCGGGCTGCCGGGCGGCAGCGGGACCGTTAGCGTGAGCGCCATGATCGATCGCGACGCGCGTGTGTACGTCGCCGGCCACCGGGGACTCGTCGGCTCGGCACTGATCCGGTTGCTCCGCGAGCAGGGCTTCACGAACCTGCTCACCGCCACCCGCCGCGAAGTCGACTTGCGCGACCAGTCGGAGGTGTCGCAGTGGTTCGCCACCCAACGCCCCGATTACGTCTTCCTCGTCGCCGGCACGGTCGGCGGGATCCAGGCCAACAACACGCGCCCGGCCGAGTTCCTCTACGACAACATGATGATCCACGGCACCGTCGTCCACTCGGCCTACGAGACCGGTGTCCGCAAGCTGCTGTACCTCGGGTCGTCGTGTATCTACCCGCGCCAGGCGACCCAGCCGATCACCGAGGATCAACTGCTCACCGGCCCGCTCGAAGCGACCAACCAGTGGTACGCGATCGCCAAGATCGCCGGCGTCAAACTGTGCGAGGCGTACCGTCAGCAGTACGGGTGCGACTTCATCTCGGCGATGCCCACCAACCTCTACGGGCCGGGCGACAACTTCGACCTCGAGTCGAGCCACGTGATCCCGGCACTGATGCGCAAGTTCCACGACGCCAGAGCCACCCCCGACAACGCCGTGAGCGTGTGGGGCACCGGATCGGCCATGCGCGAGTTCCTCCACGTCGACGATCTCGCCGGCGCCTGCCTGTTTCTCATGGACCACTACTCCGAGAGCGGGCACATCAACGTCGGCACCGGCGTCGACCTGTCGATCCGCGAGCTCGCCGAGACGATCCGCGACGTCGTCAACCCCGATGCCGAACTCGTGTGGGACACAACCAAGCCCGACGGCACGCCGCGCAAGCTGCTCGACGTCGCCCGCCTGGCAGCACTCGGCTGGAAGCCCAAGATCGCCCTCCGCGAAGGGCTCGAATCGACGTACCGCTGGTTCCTCGAATCCGACCACCGGCGCGGCGTCGAGTGAACGGCTACGGTCGCTAGGCCATGGCAGATCAAGCCGCGTTCGCCGAGGAGGCGATGCAGTACGCCCCGCAGCTGTACTCGGGCGCGCTCCGCATGACCCGCAACCAGGCCGACGCCGAGGACCTCGTACAGGACACCTACCTGCGTGCGTACCGGAGCTTCCACACGTTCCAGGAGGGCACGAACCTGCGGGCCTGGCTGTTCCGGATCATGACCAACGCCTACATCAACACGTACCGGGCCAAGCAGCGCCGCCCGCAGGAAACCGAGCTGGGCGAGCTCGAAGACCTCTACCTGTACCGGCGGCTCGGGGCATTCGAGAGCAGCGCCGCGTCGATGTCGGCCGAGGAGGAGTTCCTCGACCTGTTCACCGACGACGAGGTCAAGCGGGCGCTCGAGGAGCTCCCCGAGAACTTCCGCCTCCCGGTCCTGCTCGCCGACGTCGAAGGGTTCTCGTACAAGGAGATCGCCGAGCTGCTGGAGATCCCGATCGGCACGGTCATGTCGCGGTTGCATCGGGGAAGAAAGGCGATGCACAAAGCGTTGTACGAGTTCGCCGCATCGCGTGGGCTCACCAGCACCACGGTCGGCGATTGACCGACATGAGCACGCAAGGCTGACACGACCGACATGGGCGACTGCAGAGAAACCATCGCCGAGCTCGACGCGTTCCTCGACGGCGAACTCACCGACGACGTGCGCACAAACATCCGCGGCCACCTCGAAGGCTGCACCGACTGCTTGTCGGCGTTCGACTTCCAGGCCGAGCTGAAGGCCGCGATCCGCCGCAAGTGCAGCGAAGAGTCGCTACCGCCCGGCCTCTTGCAGAAGATCCAGGCGTGCTTCGCCGGCGAGTTCGACGACCCGCCGCAGCCGGCTTGACCCGGCCGCCACGGCCGCTCGCTGACGGCGGCCCAGATGCGGGTGCCGACGAGCGGCGCGGATAGGCTCGTCGCCATGTTCGCGGCTCCGATCTGGCACTGGTGGCTCGGCCTGGTGATGCTCATCGCCGGTGGCGGCGCGGCCCTCAGCCTGATCGTCGGCTACCTCAAGATGGTCACCTCGCAGCGCTACCCGAGCGGGCGCCGGGGCAAAGAGCAAGAGCTCTGACGCCACCCGCCGCAACGTTCGGGGCACCGCTCGACGCGCTGCTCGACGCGCTGCTGGCGCACTGCACGTTCCCTGCCACCGGTACGCCGGTGGCAGTTGCGTTTTCGGGCGGCCCCGACTCGACCGCCCTGCTCGCGCTGGCGCGCCGCTCCGGGCTGCTGGCGACCGCCCACCACGTCGACCACGGGCTACGCCCGGAGTCGGCCGACGAGGCTGCCCGCGCGGCTGCGCTGGCCGCCGCGCTCGGCTGCCCGATCGTCACCCACCGCGTGGCAGTCGCGCCCGGCGCGAACCTCGAAGCC